>NZ_JBTSEG010000005.1:0-128531 GCF_054605375.1 Sulfuriferula sp.
CAATGAGCACGACGCTGATGATGGACAGCCGGGTGACCTGACTTTTAATGGTATCGCGCGAGGTAACTGAAAACACACCGGGACCGGTCATCACCAGTTTGGCGGCAGGCGTTGCGCTCGGTGCGCTATCAAAAGCATGCTGAATGGCGGCCATGTCGCGCTGCTGGGCATCGGTATCGGAACCGGAAGCACGAGTCTGCATTAATAATAAGGCACGATTTCCGTCGCGAGACGCCCAGGCACCGTTGATCAATTGCGGATGCGAGCCACCATTCAATTGGTCGAGTAATTGCACCATTTCGCCGGTCGGATCGCGTGGTAATAAGGATTTCACCAGCAACCCGGCGGGCGAGGCAAGCAGATCGATGCTGTCGCTCAAGGCAGCATGCAGGCCGGCTACGGTGAAGCGCGCGGGCGTTACTGCCGGGCTAAGCAGATAACGATGATTGAACAGAAATGCACGATCGCGTTCGGCACTGACCGGCTCGCCGTTGTTGACGCTCGCAAAGGCGGGATTAGTACGCAACTTCTGGGCAATTTGTTTGGAAAGTTTGGCGCGTGTGGTGGCATCAGCACCTTCGATACCCACCAGAATCAGGCGTGAGGCCAGGCCGTCGCGTATCTGTTCCAGCAGTAATTGTTGTTCAGGGGTAGGGCTACGCGGTAAGAATGCGGATAGATCGGTGGTGAACTGGGTGCGGCTTATAATAATGCCGCAAACAAGAATAAAAACCAGCCACAGCGCAATGATTACCCGGGCATGCTTCACGGAGTGACCAACTTTTCGATGAGCATTTTCGAGCTGTCTCCATCTGCCTGATTGATTTCCATGCTGCGCACTGCGTCCCGCACCCCGGCGATCTGGATGCGTTTTACCACTGCCTGCATTTTTTCATCGATCGGTACAAGTTGCAGCGTCCAGTGTTCGGCAGTGCCATCGAGGCTGAGTCGATAATTACGCTCCAGCGCCTTGCGGTCACCCGCCAGCGTGCCGCGTATGCTGTCGATAAAAGCAGCCAACTCCGGGTAATCCTCCAGTTGCAGGCGATATTTCTTTTGCCCGCGTTCGATGACGAGCTTGCCGCCATCCACAATCATGGATTCTGGTTTGGGTTTGAGGGTGCGTTTTTCCAGATGGTCAGGCGCCCTGTAAAACAGTTCGCCGGACGATTCCACCGGCCGGTCGAGCATGGCGATGGTTTTCTTTTCGACAAAACTGGCCTGGCCGGTGCGAATTTGCGCCAACCCCTGCATCAGTTGGTCGATATCCCAGTTGGCGGCGTGACTTATCGCAGGCAATAACATCATGGCCAGTGCAACGAGCAGGCGAATGGAGGCAGTCAGTGAAAGAGAGGAGGGCGGTGTTGTAATCATGATGACTTTGGAGGCATGGTTGTGGGTGCGGTCTGCCAGAAATCGAAAAAGTTAAACCAGTTATAGGGTGTCTTGCGGCAATATTGATCGAGCAGTGCTGCGTAACGACTGATGGCCGTCTGTAGGGCAGCGTCCCGTTGATCTCGGGGAACGTCCGAAAAATCCGCCAGCGCATCGAAATGGATGGCATAACGGTTGCCGCCCAGGTACAGACCTGTCATGAAGACCACCGGTCGTTGCAGCAACGCCGCCATGCGAAATGGCCCGATGGGCAAGTTTGCGCTGGCGCCGAGAATATTCACCGGATACAGGGTGTCATTGCCTGGAGTGCGGTCGGCGAGCATGCCGACGACACAGCCTTCATCCAGACGCTCGCGCACCTGGAGCATGGAATCGATGTGCCCCAGGCCGATGATATCCTGTACCGCTTCAGGATTGATAGCCGCCAGCATGGCATTGATTTTTTGGGCGTTATCTTCGTGCATGACCATGGCGACGCGCAAATCCGTGTCTTTCCGGCCGAGTGCACGGATCACTTCAAAGCTGCCCAGGTGCGCCCCCATCAGGAACACGCCATTGCCGTCGGCGATCAGGTGACGCAGCGTGTCTTCGCCATGCACCTCAAAATCGAACAGGTCGAAGCGACGGTTGACCAGATAGACACGGTCATGGATGGTGGCGGCAAAAGTAAAAAAATGCCGGTACATATCCGTCCAGCGGACCGGGCGGTCGAGTGCGCGCTGGAGGTAATTCCTGGAAGCACGTCGGCTGCCGGGGGAAAACAGCACAAAATAGCTGGCGATCAGGTGCAATACCCCGCGTGCAATACGCCGCCCCAGACGCAATGAAATCCACGTCATGATCCGCAGCATGAACATGTTGCTGCGCTCCGGTGTGCGTGCCCAAATAGTTTGGTTGGAGGTTGATGGTGCTGTCATGCAGACGATTTTGCCACAATACTTCCGCTGGCTATTTTGCGCGTACCGGCGGCGATTTCGAAACGGATTACGCCGCTGGCTGAAATGATGTGCTGGATCACCAGTTCATCGCCCGGATTTGCCGGGCTTAGAAATTTGACCGAGCTGATCTCGCAATCATTTAATTCGATTCCACTCGCCTCAGCAATGGCGTGCAGCGCTGTGTCCAGCAGCACCACGCCGGGCAGGATGGGCGTACCTGGAAAATGGCCGGCAAAGGCGGGATGATCGAGCGGGACGGTCCAGTGAATGGCGTTATTCATGTGGATTTTTGTGCGGCATGTGCCTGAAACAGGGCCTGCAATGCTGCGCGCGGCAGTTTTCCCGTGCAGTTGCGCGGCAATTCCTCGACAAACAATAATGGCCGCGGCAGGAAAACCGGGTCGATATGTTCGCGTAACGCTGCCAGCAGACAGGGCGCCTCCAGCCCCGGCGCCACCACGAAAGCCGCCAGCCGCGTAATGTGGCCATGGCCGGATTCATCCGGCATGTAAAAAGCGCCGTCCACGACACCGGGAATGGAATTGAGCAGGTGATTGAGACTGGCCAGCGAATGGCGTTTGCCGGCGATATTGACCAGATCGGCCAGGCGCCCATGCAGTAAAAAATGCTCGTCCGAGACCGGTTCCAGCATGTCGCCCATGGCAATCATGGTCTCGATGTGACCCCCGCAAGCGCGCACGCTGGCGCCATCCGCAATCAATTTTATCCCGGGAAGCAAGCGCCATTCCTCGCTTTGGGTAGGGCGGCGGGTGGCAATCAGGCCGGTTTCGGTGCTGCCATAGATTTCCATGAGCGGCGCATGGCAACGCGCCTCGACGTCCTGCGCAAGCTGGGCAGACAGCGGGGCAGTGGCGGATACCACCAATGCCAGCTCCGGCAATACCAGCCCCGCATCCAGCGTGGCGCGCAGATGCACGGGCGAAGAGACCAGCACGCGCGGCGTGGGTACCGCCGCCAGCGTCTGGCAAATGTCGGCCGGATAGAATGGCTGCGCATGGCTGAGTGCGTTGCCGCTATGCCATGCCATCAGTACCGTGGATTCAAATCCATACATGTGTTGCGGTGGTACGGTGCCAATCAGTGTGTGAGGGATATTGTGCAGCCTCAGTCGTGCTGCCTCGGCCTGCACGCTGCTGACCAGCGCACCCCAGGTTTTGGGATGCGGTTGCGGCGTACCGGTGGAGCCTGAAGTGAATACCACCGCAATGCGCTGGCTGGCGTCAATTTGCGGAATGGCAAATGCTTCAGCCTGACTCGCGCTCATGGCCGGATAGCGCAGTAACGGCAGGTCGACCGTGCACACGTCGCTATCCGTCAAACAAAACACATCCGGGGCAAAAACCTTGATCTGGCGCACGGTTTCCGGTGTGTGGGTTGACGGCAACAGACTGACTTTTCCGGTCACAATAGCGGCCGCCAGACCCACGCTGAAGCGGTAACGGTCGCTGCACATATTGAGCAGATACCTCCCTGCGGGAAACCGGGCGGCAAGCTGACTGACTTCGGCAAGAAACTGCCGCAATGTGACGGCACCCTCGGTGCGCCAGGCGACGATGCTGTCAGGGGAGACGTGAGATACCAGCGGAAATTGTGACATGATCAAGGCTACGGGCTACGGCAAGCTAGCGTGGGCGCGCCGCGTGATTCCGGAATGCACGCACCGCATCAAGGATGCGCATATTCTGGGTATCGGGTAATACCCACCTGCGTACCCAGTATTCGGCAATAAACATCAACGCAACCAGGGGGAGGGTCAGAAAATTGGAAAAAACCGACCATACAGCCAGCGGTGCCAGAAAAAACAGCAAAGTCGAAATCAACGCCATCGCGGCAAAAAACAGGGTCCAGGCTACGGTCACCTGGCGTGCATAATTTTCGTGCTGTGGGGTCAAGGGCGCATGCACGGCTTCTGCAAATCGGGTACACAGCGGTTGACGTCCGGCGACCAAAGTGCGGGCAAAAGTCATGAACAGGATGAGCTGCATAGCCATATATTGTAGCCAGTAAACCAGGCCAAAATGGTGCTCCAGCGTCGACCAGCCAAACCACAATGCCGCACACGCCAGCACCAGCACGCCCAGCATCACGATACGCCGAGATGAGCGCCAGGCCAGGATCAGTGCGATCAAGACTATCGGAGCAATGGCTACCAATGCACCCAAATTAGGGTTGCTTGCGGATTCATTGGTGTAATGAGCCAATACCGGATAGCCGATCACCAGCGCAGCAATGCCCAGCCAGCGCAGGACGCGGAACATCATTTAGCGGGTTCTCTGCGTTGCGATATAGTCTGCAAGACTGCGCAGCGAGCTGAAAATATGCTGATTGTCGGCACTGTCAGCACGCAGTTGGAGACCATAACGCTTGGATACCATCAGCGCGACTTCCAGCACGTCAATGGAGTCCAGGCCCAAGCCCTCACCGTACAAGGGGGCATCAGCGGAGATTTGATCTGCAGTAACTTCAAGGTTTAAACATTCAATCATCAGTTCAGCAACTTCATGTTGCAACTCGGCGGTACTGGATACAGGTGGTTTATGATTATCTTGCATAGTATTAAGAATCGTAATGTTTAAGTGTCGGAAGCAGTAGAGCAGACAGGTGTTTATCGAAGGCGCATTTTACTCGCTGGAACCGCATCGCTTCAATAAATTACATGATTTAACATAATATACATTATGCGAAGTCTAGAATGGCAAACAGATCGGATTTTTCCTCTGTTTGCCTGCGCTCGGCAATACTGCCAAGGCTTATTCCAGCATATTAAAATTCGTTTGCGAAACTTTTGGCAAGCTTATCTTTTTAAGTCGGCGTGATCTGTGCGTTACCGCACCTTGTACAGCTAATTGTCACGCCTTGTGGTTGAAAATGGATGCGGCATCACGCTGAGCTTGATCCTGGTTGCGTAGCGCCGGGACTTCATCGTGCTGGATGAAAAAATCATCCGCTTGTGCCTGCATGACCAGCTTGATCGCCGCATCATCACTCAGGCCGTACAATTCAGTAATCAGCGTGGTAACTTCGTCCAGGTACTCTTCATAGGTCATGCGTCAGTTCCATATTGATGGTGGTCAGGCGGCGGCCAGATTGGCAGCCTGTTCCAGATCCACGGTCACAGTGCGTGAAACACCGGATTCCTGCATGGTGACGCCGATCAACTGGTGCGCGGCTTCCATGGTGATACGGTTATGCGTGATGAACAGGAACTGCACGTGCTCAGACATCTGTTTGACCAGGCGGGCGTAACGCTCTGTATTGCTGTCGTCCAGCGGCGCATCCACTTCGTCCAGCAGGCAGAATGGCGCCGGGGTGAGCTTGAACAGGGCGAATACCAGCGACAGCGCAGTCAGGGCTTTTTCGCCGCCCGACAAAAGGTGAATCGAGCTGTTTTTCTTGCCGGGTGGCTGGGCAAACACCTGCACGCCCGCATCCAGCAGTTCATCGCCGGTCAAGATCAATTGCGCCTGGCCACCGCCGAATAGTGTGGTAAATAATTCGGACATGGATTGATTGACGGTATCGAATGTGGTTTTGAGCAGTTCGCGCGTTTCGCCGTCGATTTTCTGGATTGCTGACTCCAGGGTTGCAATGGCCTGATTCAAGTCATCGCCTTGGGCAGCAAGATAGGTCCTACGCTCCTGCGCGTGCTGTAATTCGTCCAGAGCCGCGAGATTGACGCCGCCCAGGTCTTCTATTGCGCTGGTGAGCCGGGTGATTTCGGCATTCAGGCCGCTGACTCTGGCTCCTTTTTCCATGCTGGCAAGCAATGCGGCTTCGTCAGCCTGCAAAGCCTCCAGTTGTTCTATACACTGAGCTTCCAGCAATCGCGACTCCTGCTCATTTAAACGCAATTCTTCCATGCGGTTGCGCAAGGGTGTTAATTTTTGTTCGAGGTGCATGCGAGCTTCTTCCAGTGCGCGTAATTGGGCATTGGCACTTTCCAGTTCATTACGACGTGCAGCGAGTGCATGTTCTTGCGTCTGTCGTTCGGAAATCGCTTGCTGCAGTGCTGCCTGCTGGTCTGATTCGTCGATATAAGCCTGTTCACTGTCAAGTTGCGCGAGTTGTGTATTCAATCGCTCTTTATTCTCAGAGCTCACTTTCATTGCATTGTTCAAATCATTGATTTTGCTGTCACATGACTGGAGCGTGAAGCGAATTTCTTGTAACTTGCGCTCGCTTGAACGCTGCGCTTCGCGTTTCTGGTTGAGCAGGTTTTCCGCATCACTGCGCGCGCGTCGCGCATCATCCAGATGCTCGCGTACAAAGCCAGCCTGGGTGCGGTGCTCGTGCAGCCGTTCGCTGGCTGCCTGCTGTTCAGTGCGCTCCTGTTCCATCTGCGCTTCGACTTCGCCCAGTTCGGCGGTAATTTGTGCGCTACGCTGGGTGACGCGCTCCAGCGCCTGCTGCACACGCATGGTATCCATCTGTAACTGATGCTGACGCTGCTGAGTCTGGTTGAGCTGGTTACGCAATACACCGAGACTTTGTTGTGCATGGTGCAACGCGTCTTCGCTTTGGGCCAATTGCTCTGCCAGCGTCTCTTTTTGTAATGCTGATTCTTCGGTTGCTAGGGTGAGCCGTTCGATTTCTTTCTGGCGTGCGAGCACGCCCTGCACGGCAGATTGCTCGGCATGAAAGCTCACTGTATGGCGCGTAAATATGTGACCTTCCGGACACACCAGGCAGGCATTGGCAGGCAATTGCTCGCGCAATGTCAAGGCGTCTGCCGCGTTATCGGCTACGTAAACTTCGCCAATCCAGTCCGCCAGCGCCCCGCCCTGCCCTGTTTTCCAGCGTACTTTATCCAGCAGCGACGGCAGACGACGATGGGTAGCTGCAGCTTGCATGGCATGTGGATCATAAAAACTCACCCGGCTGGGAGGGATGTCATTGATGGCGCTGGATATATTCGAGCCGGATTCAGCCAGCGCATTGATGCGTTCCCGTAGAACAGCCTCCAATGCAGTTTCCCAGCCACTCTCCACTTCGATGTGTTGCCATAGGCGCGGTAGTGAGCTGAGTGCGTGTTGATTGAGCCAGCCATCGAGTTTGGTATCGGCATCCAGATGTGCCTGAATCTGGTTGAGGCCGGCGAGTTGGCCTTCTGACTGGTGCTGGCGACGCGTGATCTCTTCCAGTTGAGTGCGCAGATGCTGGCGCTGCGCTTCCAGTGCCGGGAGTTGCTGCTGGGCCCTGTCAGTCTGTTCGCGCAGATTTTCGAGCGTCGTGGTAATGGTTTCGAGTTCGGCCTCGGCCACATTCAGCGCCGCCCGGTCGGGTTCAGGCAGGCCGCGTTGCTCATGGGTCAGGCGTGTATGGCGCGTTTCCAGTTGCTGCAATGTTTTCACGCTATGTTGATGATGCGTTTCATCAATTTGATGCGATTGCTCGCTTAGCGTGAGTTCGCGTTGTAAATCTGCGACGCGTGTTTGGGTATCCGCAAGCAGGCTTTCCATCTCGGGCAAGCTATCGCTGGTTTCGGCAAAGGCGATCTCGGCATCCGCCAATGCGGCATTCGTATCCTGCAAGCGTTGCTGCCATTGCGCCAGACTGGCTGCCATGTCTGCATACTGCTTTTCCAGGCTGTCGCGTTGTTCGGTGAGCTGATGGATTTGAGCCGCCAGGCGCGCGCGCGTGTCGGCAAGATGGCGCAGGTTTTGTTCCAGTCGTGAGACTTCCGCAGATGCAGCGTAAAAATCGCCTTGAGCTGCATTCAGCGCATCGGTAGCTGCATAGTGCGCCGTGCGGGTTTCCTCGATTTGCAGTTCGGTTTGGCGAAATTGGGCGGTTTGCGCTTCAATTTGATTGCTGGTGTCGTCGATCTGGCGCGAAAATCGTTCACGGGCGGCTTCAGCATCCCGTTTTTTGACCAGCCATAACATCTGTTGCGCATGCTTCAGGTCGTTTTGCAGCGTGTGGTACTGCTGTGCAACCAGCGCCTGCGCCTGCAGTCGTACGACCTGCTCTGTCAATTCGCGGCGAATATCATCAACCCGTAACAGATTGTCGCGCGTGTCTTTCAAGCGGGATTCGGTTTCACGGCGGCGCTCCTTGTATTTGGAGATACCGGCCGCCTCTTCCAGAAAACCGCGCAATTCATCCGGTTTGGCCTCGATAATGCGCGAGATCATGCCCTGCTCGATAATGGCGTAGGAAGTTTTGGTGCCGAGACCGGTACCCAGAAAAATATCCGTCAGGTCGCGGCGTCGTACGTGCTGATTGTTGACGTAATAGCTTGAATCGCCATCACGGTTAAGCACGCGTTTGACGGAGATCTCGGCATACTGCGTCCACTGACCGGCGGCACGCCCCAGACTGTTGTCAAACACCAGTTCCACGGAAGCCCGCGACACCGGCTTGCGCGTGCTGGAGCCGTTAAAAATCACATCCTGCATGGATACGCCGCGCAATTGCTTGGCCTGCGATTCGCCCAGCACCCAGCGTACGGCATCTATCACATTGGATTTGCCACAACCGTTCGGCCCCACCACACCGACCATTTGGCCGACAATGGGGATATGAGTAGGGTCAACGAAGGATTTGAACCCGGCGAGTTTGATGGCAGTTAAACGCAATTTTTACGAAGTGGTGCGAGAATGGTTCTTATAATTTTGTAATTTTACCTGAAACGGGCCCATTTGATGTTCTACCTCGGACTGGATTTTGGCACATCGGGTGCGCGCGCTTGTGTCATCAACGCTGCCGGACAAGAGATGTTTGAGGCCAACATTGATTATGTTGTTCCACAACAACAGGATACAGCGGATTGGCGCACCGCTTTATTCGATCTGCTGGCAAAAATACCCCCTGCGCAACGTGCAGCCCTGGCAGCAATTTCCGTGGACGGCACCTCCGGCACTGTATTGCTGACAAATGACGAACTGGAGCCGATAACACCGCCATTGCTTTATAACGATATGCGCGCTGGTACAAACGCTGATGGCGTGGTGTTGCCGGGTAGCCTTGCCAAAGGCGTCTGGTTGATGGCGCAACCGGGTACTGCGCACGCACGCTATTTTTTCCATCAGGCCGACTGGCTGGCAGCCCTGCTGACTGGGGCTGGCGGCGTGAGTGATTATCACAATGCGCTTAAAACCGGTTTTGATCCGCAACAGCTGAATTGGCCAGCTTGGATACAGGCGCTGCCCATTGCGCAATTGCTGCCCCAGGTAGTTACTCCCGGCACCAAACTGGGACGCATTAACCGCCACACGGCCCGCCATTTCAACCTCAACCCTGCCTGTATCGTGCGGGCGGGCACCACCGACAGCATTGCCGCTTTCATTGCCACCGGCGTTGACCAGCCTGGGCACGCGGTGACTTCGCTGGGCACCACACTGGTGCTGAAGCTGCTCTCGACCACGCGAGTCGAATCAGCGGAATATGGGGTATACAGTCATCGCTTTGGTAATTTATGGCTGGCAGGTGGTGCCTCCAATAGCGGCGGCGGGGTATTGCGGCAATTTTTTAACGACGAGGATTTGGTCGCGCTCAGCATGCAAATTCGCTTTGAACAGATCAGTGGTCTCGACTACTACCCTTTGCCCCGTCCCGGCGAGCGCTTCCCTGTCGCTGACCCTGCGCTGCTGCCCCGTTTAACGCCACGTCCACCCAATGACGCGTTATTCCTCCACGGCATGCTGGAAGGCATAGCGCGTATCGAGGCCCAGGGTTATGCGAGACTGGCTGAATTGGGCGCAACGCCTTTGCAGCGCGTGATCAGCGCGGGCGGCGGCAGCAAAAATGAAGCTTGGCGCCACATCCGTGAAAATCTGCTGGGTGTGCCCATTGAGACAGCTCAACAGGGTGCAGCCGCATTTGGTGCCGCCAGACTGGCCCAGGCAGGCGTAGAATTATTGCCATGATCCGCATCACCCGCACACTCGCCATCCCTGACAGCGAAATTCAGGAACAATTTATCCGCGCTTCCGGACCTGGCGGGCAAAACGTCAACAAGGTTTCCTCAGCCGTGCAATTGCGTTTTGATGTCGCCCATTCGCCTTCCCTGTCTGAAGAAGTACGTGCCCGACTGATCGTGCTGGCCGGTCGACGTATCAGCCAGGATGGTGTACTGACCATCGAAGCGCAGCGTTTCCGGACCCAAGGCCGCAATCGTGATGATGCGCGGGTGCGTTTGGTCGAACTTATCCGCAGCGCCACGGAAGTACCTGAACTGCGCCGCGCAACCAAACCGACACGAGCCTCGCAGCGACGCCGTCTGGATAGCAAGCAGAAACGTGGCGATACCAAAAAACAGCGCAGGCCGGTTGGTCAAACGGAAGGATGAGCGCCGGCGCTGTTAACATCAAACCGCTGCACAATTTTTGTAAGCTTGATTCACGCTGTCCGACTAGCGCTAATGGCCCGGTATCGGAAGAAGACAAAAATGAAACCGACTATACAGAATGCGATTCAGTTGAATAGCCCATCAATATGGAAGCACCCTGGCCGGATACTGTCCGGCCTTACGCTGGCAATGGTGCTGATGGTGGCAGGCAGCTGGGTAGCAGGCGCAAATGCAGCTACGACAGCCTCCCCTACCCCGGCAGTAAAGTTTGATGGCAAGACTTATACCAATCGCCTGATCAATAGCCATGATCCCTACCTGCTGTTGCATGCGCATAATCCGGTGGACTGGTATCCATGGGGTGCGGAGGCGCTGGAAGCAGCCAAGCATGAGAACAAACCCATCTTCGTCTCCATCGGTTATTCCACCTGTTACTGGTGCCATGTAGCCGAACGGGAGATTTATTCCAATCCGGAGATCGCCAAACTGATGAACCAATGGTTCATCAATATCAAAGTCGATCGCGAACAACGACCGGATATCGACCGCATCTATATGTTGGCCACGCAGATCATGACCAGCGGCGGCGGCTGGCCCAATAATGTATTTCTCACGCCGGATCTCAAGCCATTTTATGCCGGCAGCTATTTTCCTCCTGAAAATCAGGGCAATCTGCCCGGGTTCCCAACTGTACTGAAAAGCATGCACCATGCCTGGACGGATAATCACGCGGAAGTCGTGGCGCTCGCAGATCAGGTATATCTGGCCTTGCAGCAAGCTGAACGTGGCCAGGGCACGACCGGCTCGGTTGCACTGGCGCCGCCGCAATGGCTGGATAAAGCAGTTGCCGAAGCTGCCAACGGTTTCGATGTGTTCGACGCAGGTTTTGGCAGCGGTGCCAGCAAATTTCCGCAGTCGCCGCTGTTGTCGATGCTGCTGAGTACCTCCGATCGCCATGCAAAGGCACAAGATATGGCCATACAAACGCTGGAGGCAATGGCGGAAGGCGGCGTCATGGATCAGCTGGGCGGTGGTTTCCATCGTTATAGTATCGAGCCGAGCTGGTCCATTCCGCATTTCGAGAAAATGCTTTACGACAACGCGCAGCTTCTGGGTCTGTATGCGCAAGCCTATGCGATCACAAAAAAACCGCTTTTCCGTCAGGTTGCGCTGCGTACTGCGCACTACATGACGACCGAGATGCAGGCGCAGAGCGGTGGATTCTATAGCGCACAGGATGCCGAAGTGGATGAGAACGAGGGGGCCAGTTATGTATGGACACGCCAGCAGATCGAAGCCTTGCTGGGAGCGGCAGATACGCAGCGTTTTCTGTCGCTATATCAATTAGTGCCCATGCCACCGGCACCTGCAGGGCACAAGCAGCCCGAGGGAGATGTGTTGCGCCTGCAACGCGACAAGGCTCAGAAACTGGAACAGAAAAACCAGCTGGCGGCCGCCATCGAAACATTGCGGCCACTGCGTGACAAGTTGCTGGCCGCGCGCCAGAAACGCCCGCAACCGGCGCGCGACGAAAAAATCGTTACCGCCACCAATGCGCTGGCGATCATTGGTTTTACCCAGGCGGGTCACTGGCTGCGCCATCCCGCGCTGACGAGGGTGGCGCTGCGTAATGCCAGCTGGCTGTGGCAACATGCCTTCGATGCAAAGACGGGCGATCTCAAGCATCAATTTTTTGCGGGCCGTGCAGCAGGTAGCGGTTTTCTGGATGACTATGCCTTGCTTGGACAGGCTTTTTTGACCTTGCACAGACAAACCGGGGATGCAGCATGGCTGGCGCGCTCGCGTCTGATTGCCGATGCCATGCTGCAACGTTTTGCACGCCCGGATGGCCGTTTTCTGGAAACACAGGAACAGCACGACCTGTTGCTCGCTCCGCCTGCAGAGGGCGATCCAGTGTTGCCGTCCGGACAGTCTTCTTCCATCGTTCTGTTACTCGAATTATCCGTTGCCACGGGTGATGGGCGTTATGCAAGTGCCGCGCACGGCGGGCTCACCTCAATGTCGGCACAGATCGCTGCCGATCCTTTCATCTGGGGCGCTTTGTTGGCACCGCTCAATCAACCGCAACTGATTGCTGCACTGCAAAAAGCAGCCTCATCGGGTACGGCCAAAGCGGCGACACCGGGTTTCCCGGATTCCGCTGATCATGTACGCGCCAAGGCAAGTCTGGTGCCCACGAAAGCCGGTGCCGATTTGATGGTGAGCATTGATATCGAGGCGGGCTATCACATCAATGCCAACCCCGCATCCGATCCGAATCTGATCCCCACGCAATTCTCGCTGCCGGGCTATCCTGATCTGAAAATGGATTATCCGGCTGCAAAAATGTTCAAGGCACCGTTCGCGCCGCAAGGCATCGCGGTGTACGAGGGGCACATCACCCTGCGCGGACGCGTAACGAAAAAACAGATTCGTTTACCCATCAACGCAACTCTGCGGATACAGGCTTGCAATGACCAGGTTTGCCTGGCTCCGGCAACCGTGACAGTGCCAGTTCAGAGACAGTAATCCGAATGCAAGTTAGGAGGTTTCATGCTGCTGGCCTGATGATCGAGGAAGTGTATAATTCTTGCGCATGTCAACCGTACTGACACATAGCTGATTGATGCAATCCATCATCACCTTTCTGCGCCCATGGGAATTCTCCCCTACCGTACTCGCCAGTTGTGTGATACCGGCAGCAGCGTATATTCGCGGTCTGGCGCTCACTAAACATAAGCACGAAGCGACCGGATTCTGGCGTCCCCTGTCGTTTTTTCTGGGGCTGGGTCTGATCTATATTGCGTTGCAGACGTATTTTGATTTCCTGTCGCAGCATATGTTCTGGGTGCATCGGCTGCAACACCTTATTCTGCATCACGTTGGCCCGTTTCTGGTTGTACTTGCCGCGCCGATGGATATGATGTCTCGTGGTGTGCCGATACGCTTCCGGGAACGGGTTCTGAATCCGCTATGGCACAACCGGGTGGTGCAAGGCATCTACACTTTCCTGCAAAACCCGATCATCGCGCCCGTGTTGTTTGTGGGCCTGATCTATTTCTGGCTGTCTCCGGCAATTCATTTCACCGTCATGCTCAATGAAGACCGTTATCGGCTGATGAACTGGAGCATGGTTGTTGACGGCATTCTGTTCTGGTGGCTGATGCTTGCCCCGCGCACTACCGACGGCCATGCCAATATCAGTTATATGAAACGTATCCTGATCCTGTTCATTGTAATGATTGGTCAGATATTGCTTGGTGCCTATATTTTCATGCACAAGACCATGCTCTACGACGTGTATGGCATCTGCGGGCGTGCCTGGGAAATCAGTCCGATAACCGATCAGCAAATCGGCGGCTTGATTACCTGGATTCCGCCATCCATGATGTGCGTGATTGCCGTTCTTGTCGTGCTGCGCCGCATTCTGCATGAAGAGGAAGAAATTGTGCCGGCATCCCCCGCCCTGGCAGGCGTTACTACTCCGAAAGCAGGTTAACCATGGCCGCATCCCAGCCCGCACTCAATACCCGGTTCGTACGCGAGCGCCGCATCCATCCGCTGGGTATGGTGATGGCGGTGATCATCACCCTGCTCACCTGTTCACTGGCCTTTGCCGCCCCACAAATCAACGTAAGCAATGCACGCATTCGCCTGCTACCGGGAAATCTTCCTCTGGCGGGATATTTCGACTTGATGAACCGCGGGGACGAAGATCTGGTTTTGGTGGGGGCAACCAGTGCTGCTTTCAAAATGGTCCATATGCATCGCAGCATGGAACATGACGGGATATCAAGTATGGCCCCGGTTGGACGACTTGAGATCAAACGGGGCGTCACTGTGCATTTTTCACCCGGCGGTTATCACCTGATGTTGATGCAAGCCGTTGCACCGTTGAAAGTTGGTGAAAAAGTACCGGTGGCACTGCAGTTCGCAGGCGGTCAAACACAGCAAGTGATGTTTACAGTCAACGGCGCGGGGACTGAATGAGCGGAAAATTCCGGAGGTCCCTGAGCCAGGGACGCTGGCTGGCAATCGTCTCGACCTTCGTGTTGTTCAGTCTGACTGCCTGCCAGCAACAGGAACCCTGGGCGCTGGACAACATTACCGGCCTGATGCCCAAACTCGAATTCAATCTGACTAACGATAACGGACAAGCAGTCACTGCGGATGCATACCATGGCAAGCTGGTACTGCTCTACTTCGGCTATACCAATTGCCCGGATGTGTGCCCGACAACACTCGCCACCCTGGCCCAGGCTGTACGCGGTTTGGGTGCAGATGCGGACAAGGTGCGCGTGCTGTTCGTGTCAGTTGATCCGGCTCGCGATACCGCGCCAGTCCTCAAAAGCTATACTGGCGCATTCGGCCCGCAATTTGTCGGATTGAGCGGTAACGAGAAGGCGCTGGATGCACTCACCCGGCGCTATCGTGTGGTTTACAGTCTCGACAAACCTGACGCTGAGGGCAATTACGCGGTCAATCACAGCAGCGGTGTATTCATCTTCGATGGTAGCGGCAACGCGCGTTTATTGGGTTCGAGCACCAGCAAGGCACCGGAAATTACCCAGGATTTACGTCAATTACTCGCCTCCGGCTAAGAAGGCAGTTTCTCCAAGACTCAGCGCCAACTGAACATTTTGGCAATGCTGGCATGGCCGACGAACTGATGCCACAAGGCGATAATCACATGGCCATACAGATAAATCCACATGATTGTCGCCAGGGTCGAATGCACCTCCATCATGTTGCCCACGTTAGGCGTTACAACATCATTAGGCCATAAGCCGATGTAGAGAATGCTGCCGGTGAGGGCCATTGCCGTGGCAATCAACAATCCCAGGCCATGTATGGTCCCGGCCAGCGCTCCGGTATCAGCCAGGGCTTTCCATTTTAATGTCAGAAAGTGACCAGTTTCAGTCATCAATGCTCGACGTCCTGCAGCATTCATCCACGGAAACAGTTGCCCCTGTCCCTCACGCTTGAAATTCGCCAGCCGGTAAATCCAGCTTGCCAGTAAGACGGCCATTGCAGCCAGGCCCACCCATTCGTGCCATTCGAACCAGAATGCACCGGCCTGACTCATTGGTCGTCTGGCGGAAGGGTGTTCCATCACCAGGCTGACGATAAGTTGGAAGGTAATAGTCAGTGCGATCAACGCATGCAGAATGCGTGTTGTGCGGCTGTACGTCATGCAAACTCCTGTTTATTAATTGATATTTAAAATACACATTACACTGCATGCGCTAAGTCAAAGTTGGACAACGCCAGATAAATTAAATTTTACTTCACCATAATTTTCTCAAGTCCTTCTACCGCTTTCGGGTAATCCATTTTCAGGTTTTCCAGCGCGTCACAAATCACATTTGAAATAACCAGGTTACGTTGTAATTTTGAATTGGCAGGCACAATGTACCACGGCGCATGCTCGGTACTAGTGGCAGAGATGGCGTCAGTGTAAGCCTGCATGTAATCACCCCACTGGGCTCGGCTGGCGAGATCGCTGGGGTTGAATTTCCATTGTTTTCTTGGCGTGTCGCGGCGTTCCAGCAGGCGCTCTTTTTGCTCATCCTTGGAAATGTGCAAATAGAGTTTAAGGATCGTGGTCCCATTTTCTGCCAGAAATCGCTCGAAGTCATTGATCTGCTGGTAGCGTGCCTTGCAGGTATCAGCATCAATCCAGCCGTTGACACGGGTGATCAGCACATCCTCATAGTGGCTGCGATTGAATATGACGATTTCACCTTTGGCCGGCGTTTTTGCGTGTACACGCCACAAGAAGTCGTGGGCTAACTCCTCCGCTGTGGGCGCCTTGAAGCTGGCGACTTTGACACCTTGCGGATTGACACCGTCGAACACCATGCGGATGGTCGAGTCCTTGCCTGCGGTATCCATCGCTTGCAGTACGATGAGCAACTTGTGTTTGCCTTCCGCATAAAGCAACTCCTGCAAGGCTTCTAGCCTGACGCGCAAGGCTTCCAGTTCAACTTGCGCATTGTTCTTGTCGCCGTTGATAAGCGCCTTGTCACTGGTTTCGAATTGGCTCAGCTTGAATTTTTTACCGGGTTTGATTTTGTATGCTTTGGTATTCATGTGTACGTGCCTGTTAAAAATTCGGGTCGACGTGAATCTCTCAAGAATACACATAAACTGCACTTCTGGATTTTTAAGGGAATCGAATTACATCAAGGCTACGGAACTATCCAAAAACTCATGAGTCCTGCTATCCATAGTATCCACCACCAAATTGGACACCATTACCATGCCGGGAATATCACTCGCTCACCAAGCATTTCAGTCATTACAGAAACATGTTTCACAACATATCATTGGCCAGGAAGTCCTTGTAGAGCGGCTCCTGATAGCGCTTCTGGCCGATGGGCACCTGTTGGTGGAAGGTGCGCCGGGTCTGGCTAAAACACGCGCCATCAAGGTCTTGAGTGAAGGCATCGACGCCGATTTCCATCGCGTGCAATTCACCCCGGATCTGTTGCCTGCTGATCTGACCGGCACCGATATTTTTCGTCCGCAAGACGGCTCTTTCCAATTCCAGCGCGGCCCGCTATTCCATAACCTGGTGCTGGCCGACGAAGTGAACCGGGCGCCGGCCAAGGTGCAATCCGCCTTGCTCGAAGCCATGGCCGAGCGACAGATCACGGTCGGCACGACGACTTATCCGTTACCCAAAGTATTTCTGGTCATGGCCACCCAAAACCCTATCGAACAGGAAGGTACCTACCCGCTGCCGGAAGCGCAACTGGATCGTTTTCTGCTGCATGTGAAGGTTGATTATCCCAAGGCCGAAGCCGAGCGGCAGATATTGCAACTGGCACGCAATGAAGCGTCGCAACAGTTGCGCAAAACAGCACCGGCAACGATCAAACTGAGTCAGGAATCGCTGCTGGCCGCACGCCAGGAAGTGCTCGAAGTTTATATGGCGGATAATCTGGAACGCTATCTGGTCGAGATCATTCTTGCCACGCGCAACCCGTCTTCCTATAACCCGGATCTGGGTAGCTGGGTGCAATGGGGAGCCAGCCCGCGCGCCACCATTGCGCTCGACCGCTGCGCACGTGCTCATGCGTGGCTGGCTGGACGCAATTACGTGGGGCCGGAAGATATTCAGGCGCTGGCTTTCGATGTGCTGCGCCATCGTGTCTTGCTGAGCTACGAGGCCGAAGCTGATGGCCATACTCCTGACCACTTTATCGAGAAATTGATCGACTTGATTCCGGTGCCATGATGCCTGCATTCGGGCGTAGCCAGCCCTCCTCTATCAGTCAAAATTCCACACCAGCAGGCACGCCGGATCCAGATGATGGCGTGGTATCCGTCAGTTTGTCTTCGCTGATCGCACTGCATCATGATGCAGAGTCGCTATCGCTCAAACCGGGGCGGATTCGTTCGTCCATCAGCGGGGGTTACCGTTCGCCATTCAAGGGGCGGGGCATGGAATTCGATGAGGTGCGGCCCTACATGCAGGGCGATGATGTGCGCATTCTCGACTGGCGCGTTACCGCGCGTACCGGCCGCCCGCATACCAAACTGTTCCGCGAAGAACGCGAACGCGCCGTACTGCTGTGGGTCGATTTGCGCCACAGCATGTTTTTTGCCACCCAGGGTGCGTACAAGGCGGTACGCGCAGCCCAGGTAGCAGCTTTGCTGGGATGGCGGGCAGTCAGTCTTGGCGACCGGCTAGGCGCCCTGCTGTTTTCTGAAGCTTCACATATCGAGTTGCGCCCCAAGCGCGGCAAAGCGGCGCTGCTGCATGTGCTGAGCCAGATTGCCAATCATGTGGCCTGGAAACAGCAAACGGCACACGATGATACGCGATCGGCAACTCACGTCCTGAATCAGACGCTGGTCAGGCTGCGCCGGGTTGCGCAACCCGGCAGCCTGATTATTCTGATCAGCGACTTTGCTCACCTCAACGGCCAGGGAAGCGCGCATCTGGCCCAGTTGTCTCGACACAGTGATCTTATCCTTGCCGACATTCACGATATGCTTGAGATGGAATTGCCGCCACCCGGACATTACCGGGTAAGCGATGGTGCGCGTTTTTTGACCCTGGCAACCGAAGACAGGGATTTGCGTGAAGGCTATCGTCAGCGCTTTATCCAGCAGCAGGCCATGCTGCAACAACTCTGCCGCAAATATGGCATGACCCTGCTATCACTGACGACGGCGCAAGACCCGCTGGCAGCCCTTCGGCAAGGGCTTGGGAAGCGCGTATGAATCCGGCATTGAGCCAACTGCACGACATTCATCTACCGGCGCGAATTTCATGGTGGCCGCCGGCACCGGGCTGGTGGCTGCTGTTTGCACTGGTCCTGCTGCTGGCTGTGGTTTCATATGTGTTGTACCGGTTGCGCAAACGCAACCATTGGCGCCGCTTTGCGCTCGACGAATTGACCCGCCTGCGTGAACAGAATGCATCGCGCCAATCCGACCCGCGCACTGTGATCAGTGAGCTATCCATTCTGTTGCGCCGGGTGGCGGTGAGTCGTTTCCCGCGCGAAGAGACAGCGGCGCTGAATGGAGACAATTGGCTCGCTTTCCTTGATCGCAGCCTGGATGAAAGCACAGCGTTTCAATCGGATACCGGACGCCTGTTGATCACCATTCCGTATCGCCCGGAAATGGTTGTTGATGCCAGTGCGCTGAGCGCTTTGTTCACGCTGGCTGAACGCTGGTTGAAAAAACTGCCGCGAGGCAAAAAATGATCCACTTCGAGTGGCCCTGGCTGTTCCTCATTTTGCCGCTACCCTTGTTATTGCGGCTGCTGATACCGCGTGCCGATGAAGCAAAGGAAGCTGCGTTACGGGTACCGGGGCTTGATCCATTTGCAATGGAAAGCAGCCCGAAACCCGCTCGGCTGACACAATGGCGCGGCCGTGCATGGATCGGCGCGCTGGCATGGTTACTGTTGGTAACCGCTGCGGCACGTCCGGTCTGGGTGGGCGACCCTATCGATTTGCCGGTCAGCGGACGCGACCTGATGTTGGCGGTGGACCTTTCGGGCAGTATGCAAACGCCGGATTTTGCCATTAATGGGCACCGGGTGAGCCGTCTTGATGCGATCAAGGCGATTGCAGGCGACTTCATTGATCGTCGCGTCGGCGACCGTATTGGACTGATCCTGTTTGGCACCCAGGCCTATCTGCAAACACCGCTGACTTTTGACCGGCAAACGGTACATGACATGCTGGACGAATCCGCTATCGGTCTGGCGGGTGAACAAACGGCTATCGGCGATGCCATTGGTCTGGCAGTCAAACGTTTACGCGAGGTGCCGGCAGGAAACAAGGTGCTGATTTTACTGACTGACGGCGTCAGCAATACGGGCGTACTGACCCCGCTCAAGGCGGCGCAACTGGCTGCCAAGGAAGGCGTTACCATTTACACCATCGGTATCGGTGCCAGTGAGATGCAAGTCCCTTCCTTTTTCGGGATGCAAAGCGTCAACCCTTCCAGTGATCTGGATGAAGATACGCTGCGTGCCATTGCCAAAGAAACCGGCGGTCGCTATTTCCGCGCGCGCGACACTGAACAGTTGAACCAGATATACAGCATCCTGGATCAACTACAGCCGCTCGATCAGCAGAAACAAACTTTCCGGCCGCACAAGACACTGTTCTATTGGCCTCTGGCCATCAGTCTGTTGTTGTCCACGCTGCTCCTGATGCCGCTGGCGAGACGGAGATGACGCCATGGAGATGATTTCAGCATTTCATTTTTTACGCCCCCTTTGGTTGATAGCGCTATTGCCTTTGGGCTTGATGCTGTGGATGATGTGGCGGCGGCGCCTGCTCAGCCGCAGCTGGCAGCGGGTGGTGGATCCGCGCTTGCTCGCGCATCTGTTAATTGGGAAAAATGCCCGGCAGGGTCCATGGGCAATGTTTGCAGTGGGCCTCGGCGGTCTGCTGGCGATTCTTGCGCTGGCCGGCCCAGCCTGGCAGAAATTGCCGCAGCCGGTATTCCGACAGCAATCGGCATTGGTGCTGGTGCTTGACCTGTCACTCTCGATGAACGCGACCGATATCCAACCCAGCCGCCTGGAACGGGCAAAACTGAAACTGCGCGATATTCTGAACCGGCAAAAGGAAGGCCAGACAGCACTGATTGTGTATGCGGCTACCCCATTTGTGGTGAGCCCGCTGACCACCGATGCGCAGACTATCGTCAGTCAACTGGAGGTGCTCACCCCCGCACTGATGCCGGCGCAAGGCTCTCATCCCGGACAGGCAATCAGTCTGGCACAGAAACTGTTGAAGCAGGCCGGTGTTGCGCATGGCGGCGTGCTGCTGATTACCGATGGCCTGAACGGCAGCGAACCGGATTCACTCAAGACAGCCATCAGCCGTCTGGTCGGGGCCGGCGACCGATTATCAGTATTGGGTGTCGGCACGACTTCTGGCGCGCCGATCCCGAATCCTGCGGGTGGATTTGTGACCAACGACAGCGGTGCCATTGTCATTCCCCGGTTGGACGATACCAGTCTGGCCGCACTGGCCAGCCAGGGTCATGGGGTCTATCGGCGCCTCAGTCCGGATGACAGCGATTTTCATGCTTTGCTGGCGCCCTTCAAACCTTCCTTTGACCAGCAGCAGGATACCAGGGTCCATGGTCTGATGAGCGATCAATGGCGCGATGAAGGTCCATGGTTGCTGCTGCCGCTACTGCTGCTTGGAGCGCTGGCTTTTCGTCGTGGTTATCTTGTCATGTTGCTGCTGATCATGTTGCCGCAGACGCATCCCGCCTATGCATCAGGATGGAGCAGTCTGTGGCAACGCGACGATCAGCGTGCACAACAAGCCATGGACGCCAATCAGCCACAACTGGCTGCCAAACTTTTCCATGATCCCCAGTGGCGTGCGGTCGCCGATTATCGCGCCGGCAATTACCAGGCAGCGCTGGATAATTTGAAAGGTATCGACAGCGCAGAAGCCGATTACAATCGCGGCAATGCCCTGGCAAAAATGGGCCGCTTGCAAGAGGCGATTCAGGCTTATAACGCAGCCTTGAAACGCGATCATGAATTGGGAGATGCCAGCTATAACCGCAATCTGGTCGAAGCGTTATTAAAAAAACAGCAACAAAAAAAGCAACAGAATCAACCTGAAAAGCGGCAGAATCAGCAAGGCAAAAACAACCAGCAGCCATCTTCCAAAGGCGATCAACAGAAAAAATCCGCAGGACAATCGCAACAGATGCCGCCAAAATCTGCGCAGGGAAATCAGCAGCCCGATCAGAAATCCGGCCAGTCCAAGCAAAGTCAGAGCGAGGCAGGCAAACAGAAACCGGATACCGGTCAGCAGCAGGATAATGCCGAAAATAAGGCCGCGTCGCCACAACAGAACACAGCCACCCAAAAGCAGGCGCAAGATCAAGCTCAGCCACAACCGCAGACGACAGAGCAGCAGTCGGCACCGTCAGGCAGCGCACAGGCAGCAGCCGATGCACAGACACAGCGCAAGCAATTGCAGCAAGCAGATGAACAATGGTTGCGGCGTATCCTTGATGATCCCGGTGGCCTGTGGCGGCGCAAATTTCTTTATCAGTACAAACAGCAACAGCAATTTCAACAGAGTGAAAAACAGCCATGGTAAAAGCTCGTTTTAATCAATTTCTGATTTTTCTGATCGCCGCATTTTGTGTGCTGTACTACACATCGGCATCGGCCACGTTACAGGCTCAGGTTGACCGTAATCCAGTCGCCATGAACGAGTCGTTCAACCTCACACTGCAAAGCAGTGACAGCAATAGCGGAGACCCCGACCTGAGTGCATTGAAGCGTGACTTTGCCGTGCTTGGACAAAGCAAAAGCAGCAATTTTCAGATCATCAATGGTCAGATATCACACAATACCCAGTGGCAGATCAGCCTCATGGCGAAACAGGCCGGGCAATTCCAGATTCCCGCGCTCACCATTGGCAACCAATCCAGCGCGCCGATCAATGTCACTGTGACCGCAGCAAACCAGACAACCACTTCTCAACAAAATAAAGACGTGTTTCTGGAAGTCAGCGCTTCACCGCAGACAGTGCATGTGCAGCAACAGATCATCTTTACCGTGCGTCTGTATAGCGCACTCAGTCTGGGCGATAACAGCAGCCTGAGCGATCCGACGTTCCCCGATATGGATGCGGTGGTCGAACGACTGGGTAAGGATCATCCGTTTCAGGTGATGCGCAATGGCCAGGCTTATTCTGTGATTGAACGGCGCTTTGCCGTATTCCCGCAAAAAAGCGGGCAATTCAGCAGTGCCCCTATCGTATTTGATGGCAGCGTCGTCGAGGCCAACCAGAACGGCGGTTTCTTCGCAATGAATCCCTTCAATCAGAGCACACGGCCGCTGCGTCTGAATTCAAAAACGATTGCGTTCACGGTTAAACCAGTTCCCGCGGGTAATGAAATTAGCCAATGGCTACCGGCCAGCAACCTGCAATTGACGGAGAAATGGTCAGCCAACCCACCCAAATTTACGGTGGGCGAGCCGATCACACGCACGCTGACCATCACCGCAAACGGTCTGACCGCAACCCAGCTCCCGACACTGGATAGCGGAAAAATTGATGGGCTCAAGCTTTATCCCGATCAACCCACGCTGAAAAACGGCCAGGATGGCGACGGCATCATCGGTACACGTGAACAAAAAATTGCCTACATTCCAACGCGCACAGGGAATATCACTCTGCCTGCTATCGAGATCAAATGGTGGAACGTCAATACCCATCAAGCCGAAATAGCACGTTTGCCTGCACGTAGCGTAATGGTTCTACCCGGCAGTGCGAATCCGGCATCCGCTCCGCCCTCCTCGCCTGCTGCGCCCACGATCACAGCCTCGGCACCGGCCACTGCATCCGTTCACGCGCCCCCGTCTTCCGGCGTTTTGACCAGCAGTTCGCAGCGCTGGTGGGTGTGGCTGGCACTGTTGCTTGGAATCGCCTGGCTGATCACGCTGCTTGTCTGGTGGTCGCGCACACGCAGGCAATCGCCTCGAACCCTGAACAATGCTGCAGCTGAAGAACCACTTGGGCAACTGGAAAAACGATTCAGAAAAGCCTGCATGGAGAACAACGCCCCACAGGCCAAAACCGAACTTCTGGCCTGGGCAAAACAACGTTGGCCGCAGACATCGCCAGCCAGCCTGACTGCCATGGCTCGGCTGTGCGAACCTGCGCTGGCCGAGGCAATTGCACAACTGGATAGCGCCTTGTATTCGAATACCCAGGCGCAGTGGCATGGCGATATCTTGTGGAACTTATTTAATCAACATAAACCGGATGGTGCCCGGATTAAAAAAGGAAAGCCTGATTCTCTGGAACCGCTATATAGAAATTCATAAGAATGATGTAGCGTGGTTGGGTATCCGCACCTCGCCTATTCGTGGTTTTATCCACTAATATGAATAAATATATGAAAATGCATTTTATTATTGCGACATTTTGCCTGCTTGGCTTGGCGTCGCCTACGTTTGCAGTCGATGCCGGTTTGATGGCTGGCATTGACGCGCTGAGCCACGGTTTCGCCAAGGTCAATTATCAAACGCCAAAAGAGGCGCGCGTAGCTGCATTTCAACCACTGATCATTAAGGCGAAGCATCTTCTCAAAACCTATCCTGACGCGCCAGAAGCCATGATTATGGATGCGCTCATCCTGTCCAGCACAGCCGCAGTCGAAGGCGGTGTGGATGCGCTGATCAAAGTGAGGGAAGCCCGTGAGTTGCTGCTGCATGCGGAAAAAATCAACCCGCAGGCACTGGATGGTGCTGTTTACACTTGCCTGGGGAGTTTGTACGCCAAGGTGCCGAGTTGGCCAATTTCCTTCGGCGACCAGGATAAAGCCCGCAAGTACCTGAAAAAGGCGTTAAAACTCGATCCGGTCAGCATCGATGCGAACTATTTCTACGCCGATTTTTTGGCTGATCAAGGCGAATATGTCCAGGCCGTTTCTCATCTTCATCTGGCTTTGCAAACCCCGCTGCGCGCGGGCCGCGAAGATGCCGATACTGGGCGTCGCGATGAAGCGGCCAAACTGCTAGCCAAAATCAATATGGCGCATAGACAGGAAATCGCCGCGCACTGAAACGCAGCTCTCGACAAATTCCAGCGCATTGCCATCCGGGTCGCGGCAAAATAGCGCAGACCGGCCGGACTGACTGATGGTGTAGGCCACACCGGCATTGTCGAGACGTGCCTTGAGTTGGGAAATATCTGTGACGGCAAGCGCGATATGGCGGTCGCGCCCGCCATGTTCGGGGCGCGCCAGGCCCGTCTCCGGGTTGGGCAGGCAGATTAAATGTATCTGACATGCACCGATGTCGTACCAGACCCCTGTAAAACTCATCTCCGGACGCTGAGGGCTGGCGCTCAGCCCCAGCACACCTTCGTAAAAATCTCGAGCGCCGCTCAGGTCATCGACCAGTAGCGACGCATGCAGCAAGCGCGTAACAATCGTCATACCGTTTCTTCCTTGTGTTCCATGTGGCCGGAAAACAGGCTGGCGACCACAATCATCGCGGCGCCCAGCCATTCCTTGCCGTGCAGCAATTCGCCCGCCAGAAAATAGGCAGACAGCGCCGCTACCACCAGTTCAAACAGCAGAATCACAATGGCGCGGTTGGCTGCCACCTGCATCAATCCATACTGAATCAACAACGTGACGCCCAGCATGGCAAAAGCCACCAGCACCAGGCCGCCCCAGATCATCGGGCCCAGGTGCGTCAAGCCGGCAAAAGAATACGGTTTGAGCAACAGCAACGGCAGCGAAATCAGGGTTGCACCCAGCCATACGCCGAGCGATTTGGCCTCGATGCTGATATGGCTGGCGCGGCGCGACAACACATTGGTCAGGGCAAAACTGAAACCGGCGGAGAGCCCCATCCATTCCGCCCAATTCGCCGGCAGCGGCAAGCGCCCGTCCGGCTGCCAGAGCATGATCACGGCTCCACCCAACGACAGCAGCATGACGAGGTAACCCACGCGCCCCAGACGCTCGCCCAGAATCAGGCGCGAGAACGCAATGGTCCACAATGGCGCCAGGTAAAACAGCAGCATCACGCGCATGATCTCGCCGTCGATGACCGCCAGCACATACGCGATATTGGTCCAACCCGAACTGAACACAATCGCCAGCCACAGCCACATGCTGCCGCGCAGGGTGCGCAAAGCCTTGAAATAAAATGGCACGCCAATCAGCAGCGCCAGCCCGTAAGTGATGAAGGACGCCATCAGGCCGGACACCCCCGCCTCACTCAGCAGGCGGTAGGGATACCAGATCAATCCCCACAAAGTGGCGCTGGCAAGCAACGCGAGAATAGGTAAAACCGGGTTTTTGTTTGGGTGCTTGGTTGTGTGCTGCATTATAATTACGCTTTTTCCATCGTTTGCGGCCATGAACCCATACCTCGACCGCCTCCAGCCTTATCCGTTCCAGAAATTACGCGAGCTGTTTAACGGCATCACGCCGAACCCGCAATATACGCCGGTCAATCTTTCCATCGGCGAGCCCAAGCATGCCACGCCGCAGTTTATCAAGGATGCGCTGATTGCCAACCTGGACGGACTGGCGAGCTACCCGCTCACCGCGGGTGTGGAAGCCTTGCGTCACGCGATTTCCGCCTGGATCGCCCGCCGTTACGGTATTCCCGCGCCCGATGCCAGCACCCAGGTGTTGCCGGTGAACGGCAGCCGTGAGGCGCTGTTTGCGTTTGCGCAGACGGTGATCAACCCGTGCTTCGCCAGCCCGGTGGTGATTTCGCCCAACCCGTTTTACCAGATTTACGAAGGCGCAGCATTGCTGGCCGGCGCGCAACCGCATTATCTGCCGACACTACCGGAAAATGGTTACCGCATGGATTTTGCCAGCGTACCGGAAACCGTGCTGGCACGCACCCAGCTGGTTTATGTGTGTTCGCCCGACAATCCCACCGGCCGCGTGATGGACATGGACGATTGGCGCGAACTGTTCGAATTGTCCGACCGTCACGGTTTCATTATCGCCGCCGACGAGTGTTATTCGGAAATCTACTTTGACGAAACCCTGCCCCCGCTGGGCGCGCTACAGGCCGCGCAGCAACTGGGGCGCAGCGACTACAGGAATCTGGTGGTGTTCTCCAGCCTGTCCAAGCGCTCCAATGTGCCGGGCATGCGTTCCGGCTTTGTCGCGGGCGATGCGGCGCTGCTCGCCAAATTCCTGCTCTACCGCACCTACCACGGTTCGGCGATGTCGCCGACCATCCAGATGGCCAGCGTGGCTGCCTGGAACGATGAGGCGCATGTGATCGAGAACCGCCGCCTGTACGCGGAAAAATTTGCCGCTGTGCAACCGCTGCTGGCGCAAGTGATGCCGGCGTCGATGCCCGACGCAGCGTTCTACCTGTGGGCACAGGTGCCGGGCGGCGACGACACCGCCTTCGCCCGTGACCTGTACCGCGATTACCATGTCACGGTGCTGCCGGGCTCGTATCTGGCGCGCGATTTTGCCGGGGTGAATCCGGGCAAGGGTTTCATCCGCATTGCCTTGGTCGCTGCGCTGGCCGAGTGCGTGAACGCTACGCAAAAAATTCATCAATTACTCGAACAACACACTTCAACCAATTAAAAGGAAACAAAAATGACCGAAATCCAGCAACTCATTGAAGAAGCCTTCGAGCGCCGTGCCGACATCAACCCGCGTAACGCCGATGCCAAGCTCAAGGACGCCGTCGCCCACGTGATTGAAGAACTCGACAAGGGCCGTCTGCGCGTCGCCAGCAAGGAAAACGGCGAATGGGTCACCCACCAGTGGCTGAAAAAAGCCGTGCTGCTGTCGTTCCGCCTGGAAGACAACTACTTCATCAAGGGCGGCTTCACCAACTATTTCGACAAGGTGCCGTCCAAGTTCGCCGACTACAACAGCCGCGATTTCCGCGACGGCGGCTTCCGCGTGGTGCCGCCCGCAGCTGCGCGGCGCGGTTCATTCATCGGCAAAAACGTCGTGCTGATGCCGTCCTACATCAACATCGGCGCATATGTCGATGAAGGCACCATGGTCGACACCTGGGCCACCGTCGGCTCCTGCGCGCAGATCGGCAAGAACGTCCACCTGTCCGGCGGCGTCGGCATCGGCGGCGTGCTCGAACCGGTGCAGGCCAACCCCACCATCATCGGCGACAACTGCTTCATCGGCGCCCGCTCCGAAGTGGTCGAAGGCGTCATCGTCGAAGACAACGTGGTGATTTCCATGGGCGTGTACATCGGCCAGAGCACCAAAATATACGACCGCGAAACCGGCGAAGTCATGTACGGCCGCGTCCCCGCCGGCTCCGTCGTGGTCAGCGGCAACCTGCCCTCCAAGGACGGCAGCTACAGTCTCTACTGCGCGGTGATTGTGAAGAAGGTGGATGAAAAAACGCGCAGCAAAGTAGGCATTAACGAATTGCTGCGCGGAATTTAAGGTTGTTGTTTGGCTGAAGGATGGTCGCGATTTTTGCTGGAGAAGATCATCCTTGGCCTCATTTATTCATAACCAGCAGATATTGCGTATTTACAAAACGGATATGCTAAAAAATATGAAATGGGCGGCCTTCTCTCTGTTACCCGGTATTCCACTGCTAATAGGGCTAGTGAATTCAACGCAGGCCCAATGGATCCAGGAAACGCAGAAAGCTCAGAATATCCTCGCTACTATCTCGGCCGCTCACCACCTGACGGTTTGGGGAGTCATCGTAGAAAATAAGATTATTTTCAAACAAGGCATGATTGATATTATTGCTCAACCCATACCAAACCAATTGTTTAATACCGGGGATACTACTCTGGATATTTTCTTTGATACTCACCCGCCTGCAGCGCTTGAAATATCAAAAGAAGCAACCACGGATCTTCATGCCCGTTTTGTGAAGCGCAAAGGCGCTCTGAAGTGGGCAGCGGTCAATGGTTGGGCAAAAGCGCTGATCCAGGACAAAATGCCTTGGAAATAGTTGATACCAGTTCCGGATAAAAAATATAAATCCTGGAAGCTTCACGAAATAAATCACGGATTATAAATAATAAGAGGCGATCTACAGTCCCCCGTGCCATCTTTCAAGAACGCCTTGTGACTGAGTGATATGAATAGCTCGCTCAGTTCACCTACATGCCAGCCTGTTGCTGGCAAAGTGTTATCCTGACGAAGAGTTATATACTTATAACTTGTAACCACACTATTTCTTGATGGTTCGTTTCGAGGCCAGTGGCACTAGAAATTGCCACCTGCAAATCACAAAAAACGCTAAAATGTCATTTTAAAACAATGCAATAATAGATAAATTTCGAGGCAACACTTTGTCAAATGGTCCGCTATCCATGGATTACCCATAACCAATAAGACGAAATCCGCCGACAATGGAATTTACTCAAGAACAGCTCTCAATATATAGGGCCCTCCTTACAGCGACTAAAAGTTTGGCTCAGGGCAATACGCCTAATGAGGTATTGAGTGCTGCTTGTGATGCGCTGGTGGCGTCCTCCGCACATATATGTCTGGCTTGGATGTACTTGGGGAATCCCGCATCTGAATCAATTACACCGTCCTATTCTGTAGGCAGAGCATCCGGGTATACCCATGGTTTGGTACTTGATCTTTCTGAAGAAGCGAAGAAAGGCCCCGGCCGTCGTTCATTGGAAAATAACGAACCGGTTCTGGTAAAAATACACACCGATCTTAGTTTTGGTATTTGGCGGGATAATGCAATTCAATATGGTTTACAAGAAGGCCTCACCTTGCCGATTGGTGACCCAAATCATCCTTTTCGGGGATTGATAGTAGTTTTTGTTGACACACCAGATTACTTTGAGCAGGTAGGCATCGAGCCGTTCATAGCTTTTTCAGAGTTGGCAACGGTGTCATTGGATCAGGCGCGTTTAAAAATATCTTTAGAAGAAATGGCTTCAATTGATCCTTTGACTGCGCTTCTCAACCGCCGGGCATTTCAGGAGGTCATTAACCGCGAATACGCGAATTCACAAAGAACAACAAAATCTTTTAGTTTTATTCTCTTTGATCTTGACCGGTTCAAGATGCTTAATGACAATTACGGGCACGACATTGGCGATAAATTTCTGCTCGGTGTCAGCGAAGTAGCTAAGCAAACGCTACGCACCAGCGATTGGTTATGCAGATGGGGCGGTGAAGAATTCTTGGCACTTCTTCCTGATACAGATGAGCAAGACGCTTTCAAAATTGCTGAACGGCTCCGTAATAAAATTGAAAAGCTGTCAATTCAGTTCAATGCGCAAAAAATCAAGGCAACTGCAAGCATGGGTATCGCCAGCTATCCACGTGATGGTGATTCATCTGAATTCCTGATTAAAGCAGCGGATGCTGCGCTGTATGAAGCTAAAAAAACCGGCCGTAATCGCGTGGTAGCCGCTAAAGATAAGCGCGAAATTTATTCCATAGCGGCCAAGCTTAGCCAGGCCATTGAATCGAATCGACTGGTGCCAGCATATCAGGTGATTGTGGACCTGAAAACAAGAATTCCCGTTGCAGAAGAGGCCTTGGCCCGGCTCATTGATGAATCCGGCAATGTGATTGCCGCTGCGGACTTTATTTCGGCCGCAATGGAGTTACAGCTAACCCACCTGGTGGATTATCAGATCATTCGGCAAACCATGCGGCACTGTGCGGAAAATATAGCGGGCGGTGGTGAACAGATCGCCCACTTCGTCAACATTTCCGCGGATCTTATGCTGCATCAAAATTTGATCCAGAATTTGTTCGATGAAGCTCAAGCCGCTTGTATATCGTGCGGGGTGGATATGGGTCCCATGAAACCATTGGTGCTGGAAATCACGGAAAGACAATTGCTCGGTGATGCAAAGGCGGTAAAAGCAAAACTTGCACCATTCATTGATTATGGAATGCGATTGGCTATTGATGATTTTGGTAGTGGTTATTCTTCATTCCAGTATCTTGCCGACCTGCCAGTTTCATTTCTAAAAATTGAAGGCAGTCTCATCAGGCAGGTAAAAGACAAGCGCATTAGAAAAATCGTTAAACGAATAAGCGACATCGCAAAAGACCTGCAGTTGATCTCCGTAGCCGAATTTGTTGAAGATGAAGAGACTGTCGAGATTCTTTGTGATCTGGAGATTGACTGGGCTCAGGGTTATTTCTTTGGCCACCCGACTCTGATTAAGAATTTATAGGATTGCACAGAAAAAATACGCAGATAGATAGCCTCTTGGCATCGTCATTGCAGTAACCCAAAACATCGGGCTCTACAAACGCTCAATACCTTAGCGCTATCTGAGAACCGCATCAGTCAGATCATTTTTTGATCGTACAGCCAGGTCGTTACCCGATCGCTGAGAATGGGTTAGCATCTGTGCAACTTGAGCCGCCCTGTGTTTCCCTAGATAGCAGTGGATATACACTTTATCGTGCGGATGATTTCGTAAAATTTCCTGAATCCTGGTGAGGGCTGTCGCGTTGAGCAAGCTATTGGATGGCTGGCTACTATTCATCGGAGTATTGTATTCAGTGATATCCAATTGACTGGATAGCGCGTTCTCACGTCGGATTAGGGACTTCTCATAAATGAGATTCTGGTCAAGCAGAGAGATGACGACTGTCACACCGCGGTGGCGCAAATTGGTCAATAGGCTCACATCTGGATATGGACCGACGATGACGTTAGGCATGACCTGACGAACCCTTCCCTGAAGTGAATGCAAGGGAAAAAGATAAGGCTCAAACACTGCAAAATTTGACAGCGCAAAGTAAACCGGTGCTGACGCAATCACCATTAGCAATACAACACGCAGCAACACACCGGGAAATCTGGCGAGAATCGATACAGTTTTATTAAAAAATTTCACGGCTTCGCCACTTCGCTGGCTGATTCCACGATGGCTTCACGCTTATGTACGCCCCAATGGCTGCGCCATATCTGGAATGTGCCGATAAGCCGTTCTACAGTTACCAATTGCCTGTAACCAAGATATTCGAGCGTTCCCAGAATGGCAATCTTGTACGAGTCGCGGATTCTGGGATATTTATGCAAGGTGAAGTTATCCAACAATACGGCCGCTGCGTTCAACCACATTCCCCAGGCAATAGAGAGCACAAAAAACAGCGCGGCGTAGGTTGGATTGAGTAAATTAAACAAGAAAAACAGTATAAATCCGAAGTAGCCAATAAATTCAATAATGGGACCGAGTAATTCCACGAAGAAAAAATACGGCATGCCGATCATGCCAGCCTTGCCATATTTGGGATTAAAAAGCATGACCTTGTTATGCCAGAGGCTGTCGACCAGGCCACGCTGCCAGCGATTGCGTTGGCGCAGCAAAGACAGCAGATCTCCCGGTACCTGAGTCCAGCACACGGGCTCCGGAACGTAACGCACCTTATACTTGATTTTATTTTCCACGCAGTGTCGGTGCAGGCGCAAGACCAGATCCATGTCCTCCCCCACCGTCTTGCGGAAGCCTGAAATGGCCAGTACCAGATCCTTCCGAAAAATCCCGAATGCCCCGGAGATGATAAGCAGGCTCTCCATTTCATTAAAGGCTACCCGACCGGCCATGAATCCACGCAGATACTCGGAAATCTGGATGTTACTTAAAATCCCTTTCGGTGCTCGTACCTCTACTACCTGTGAATCCTTCACAGTACAGCCATTAAGCACACGCACAGCACCCCCAGCCGCAATGAGTTCTTTGTCGATCAGGAATTGTTGCCCCATGCGCAACAGGGAGTCTGGCTCCAGCAGAGAATCGGCGTCGATAGCGCAAAAGAGTGGATAGCTGCTGTAGTTTAAGCCAACATTGAGCGCGTCAGCTTTGCCGCCATTGGTTTTATCCACCACCCATAGCCGGGGGTCGCTCCTGGAGCGCAAGACGTTATGAACAGCTGCCGTTTCAAGGGTTTGTTTAGGTGGGCGGTCGATTTGTACAAGATTGAATGCCGCATGTAATTCCTGCATTGTGTTATCGGTCGATCCATCATTAATCACAATGATCTCGAATTCCTCATACTGCAGTTGAAGCGTACCGCGCACGGAATTAACAATGTTCAGTTCTTCATTGTAAGCAGGAACCAGAATGCTGATGGGTCGCAAATTACTTAGGCTGACCAGGTCATTCAGACGGGAAAGGCCCGGAGTCGCTTCAGATGATTGCTTGATAAACAAAAATGCGTAAATTGTGATAATGGTGTATGTGATATTCAGAAACAGAAAATACAGCAGGATGAGTACCTGATACACAATCAAGAATAAGGCGGCTGTTTCCATGCAATTAACCCAAAGCCAATGAAAAAATTGCCATTGTTTTGGCATAAGGATCGGTTTTGTTCTCACCTACTTCGAGCAAGACTCGCTTGCCTCGCTCCTGCATGGAGCGCAGGGTCATCGCGGTCGCGTAACGTACATCGAAGCTTGGTGAGTTCAACAAACTGCCGAGACTGGATTCAACTTGACCGTCGTGGTATTCGCAACTGCGAATGGCAGCAATCTGGACAATGGTGTTGCCGGAGCTCAAGCCTTCGATAATCAGGTCGTCGCAAAGCTTCATGGCGTGCAACGCGCGCATGGCGGAAACCTTGATGATGGTATCTTCGGACTTGATGGCACAGGCAACGATAGCCGGGGCCAGAGCATGAATGTGCTCCTTGCCGATCGATAGAATCAGCGCCGAAAGATTGCCGGGGCTGGTTTCCTTGCGTTCCAGGCTGGCAACAAGAACGGCGTGCACCTGATCGGCGCTATGGGCATCGAGCAAGGCGCGAATAGACGTGCGGAACACGCCTTCGGCAAAACTCGCCGATAATTCCGGCCGGGCATCCATCACAATGGACAGACGCTGGAAATCCTCGGGCTTACCAAGACTGCTGGAACAAGCGTAAAGACAATTGCCATAGACTCGAAGATTTTCTTCATGCTCAGCATATTCAAGCAAGGCGTCGAAAAAAACCGGCATGTGCAAATCGTGTATGGCACTCATGCATTGATAGCGCCTGCCCCAGTCCTTGGCGCTTATGGTTTTCAGCATAATCGTTTTGATGCCTGTTTCGACAATGTCCTGTTGTATCGCAAGCCGGGTATTTACGTCCTTATAGTCCTGATCGCGCAATGCTTCTGCCAGACAAAGCGCCTGCTCGAAAGTCTCCACGTGAGATAAGTTCGATGAGGAACCCGATGCAATGGATATCAGGATGCCCCGATTATGCGCGATCAGTGCAGTGCGTTTTTTCATCTGGCGCAGTACGTGATGTTTGTGCAATCCCAGTCCCACAAATAACGTCAGCAGCGAAATCAAGAAAAAATAGATACTGGCATGCATCACCCACAAGGTGAGCGCAGGAAATACAAGACCGTCAATCGTCTCCACTTACCACCTCTTCGTCACGGCAAATTCAAGGCCGGAACGGTTGTACAGCGCCGCCCGGTGCTCATAAAACGCATCCAGCATCAATGCCACATCCGGCCTGATGTTAAACACGCGACCAATTTTGATGCTGTAGGTGGGCGTCTTCACAACAGACGAGGCAATGCCAAGCTGTTCTCCAGCCATACCACCCGTCAAATAGGCAAATGTGCGACCACCATCGGCGTTCAGCCAGACAGGGTTGAACATGAGGCTGTAGGCGTTGGTTTCCGGCACATAGAACATGCCGGTGCGTAAATTGAATGTGTCATTGATGGGAAAACTCACGCCTGCAAACAGCACATTGGCAACCGTATTATTGAAAACCAAATGTCTGACACTGCCTTCCAGGCTGAGACTGCCGAGTTCCTTGGACAATGCCAGGGTAATCGATTCGCGCGCAAGAAAAGTGCCGGACGGGCTATAAGTGACGGCAACTTCGCCGCTATAGCCGTTACCAAGTGCCCGATAGATATGTACGCCATAGGCAGTGGCGGATTGTCCAAAGCGGCGGGCCTGGTCTATCGTACCCACGACCGTCCCCAGGTGGGTGTCCATGCGCAGTTGCAATCCAAAATTGTTGTCGCCCGGCAGATTGCCGGTAGAGGATGCGACGCTGCCGCTGACGGTCACAGCCATGGGATACAGTGCGCGCGTATCGCCGGCCAGAGCAGCCAGTACCGGGCGCTGTTGCTCTGCAGAAAGCCTGGAGAAGGCTTGTTGAGCCTGTCTGGAATGATGACCTTGCGCCAGAAGGATGACGGATTGCACCGCAAAATCCGTATCTTTTGGATAGCGTTGGGCCATCGCAGCATAGATTTGTTGTGCCTGATCGGCCTGGTGGTTCGCCATATAGGCCTTGGCCAGAATCAGGCCCGCCCGGTAGGCATCCGGCCCTGAGGTATACAGTGGTTCAGTAATGATGATCGCCCCCGCCGCATCGCCGCTATCAAGCAGGTGCCGGGCTTGAGTCAGTGCCAGATCGGATTCGAGTAACCGAGCTTGCGTGGCAAGCCCGGTATCTTTCGGATAACGTTGAGCCATCGCAGCATAGACTTGTTGCGCTTGCTCGGTCTGTAGATTCACCATATAAGCTTTGGCCAGAATCAGGCCTGCCCGATAGGAATCCGGGCCCAGGAGATACAAGGGCTTGGCGAGACCAATCGCACCCGCAGCATCACCGGCATCAAGCAGATGTTGGGCTTGGGTCAATGTCATATCTTGACTGCAAGACTGTAGAACTCTTTGTAATTCCGGATACCGGGTCTTGCGCTCTTTCAGACTGAGTTGCTGGTAACCCTGGAATTGTCCTTGTGCGCACTGCAGCCGTAACCAGATAGCGGTGACCTCCGGATTTCCCGGGTATTTTTTGCGCAGCTGCTGAGCAAGACGATTGGCTAAATCAGCCTGCTGCGTCTGCAACGCGTGCGAAATTGCCCGGATATCATGGTCGTAACCCTTTACCGGTGCGGCTAGAGCGAAGGGAGCAACCGGCAGGCTAAGGGCGGCACTGGCCAGATACGCGCAAATTTGTTTGAATTCAATCATGGGTCCATACCTCATCAAGACCATTGATGATCCATCCGTGAAAACTGCGATAGGGCACGGGCGAATTGGTCATCGCAAACAACTTTTGTGTGTCAGGAAAGAAAGACAGCCGGGAGGCAGGAATATCCACACGCTGCACGACGGGATGCAGGTCGCGAGGATCGCGGGTAAGGAAAATTTGATCACCTTGAGTACGGATGGCTGTATCGATCAGTGCTTTGCTCAACACGATGCTGGATTCATCCGGCAGCCGGGTAACTTCCAGGCCGAGGTCAACCGGTTTGCCGAACATCTCCCCGATGCACAAGGCATTGTTGGCTATATCCAGAACCTGGTTCAATTGCGTGCGATAACTCATGATGGCGAGACGATCCACATTCGCGGCGACCAGCCCCATCAGATTGTTGCCGTGCAAAGTCTTGTGAGCAAACCAGAAAGGGACAGCGGCACCAAGTTCGATGCGCCCCGCAGCCGCGGCTTTCAGGGAGGCGAGTAACTGGATGTATTGATCAAGAATTAAGGTTTCCTGCGCTCTATAGGATTTGATCAGATAGGGCTCAATATCGAACTGGATTCCGGAAAACCCTTGCTGATGAGTGGCGTTGTACTGCAGTACGTTGTGCACTATACGCAGTGGCGCCTTTGGGTCCAGAACGTCGTCTGGTGAGCCGGCAAGCGCCACTACCCGGATACCTGACTCGTTGGCCAGATTCAGCAAATGCGCGAACGAAGCCAGATCGGGCTGAACCTGGACGTTGATTTCATTGATGCCGTGTGCGTGTGCTCGCTGAATAAATAGCACGGCTGCCTCATTGTTTCGTACAAGTTCCGAAGAGCGCCACACCCAGGCACTGAGGTTTCTGGCTTGGCCCGGAGCTGGCGATACTTGTGTGCATGCCATGCGTGGTACGGATTGCTCGGCTTGCGGCTGCTGATCCAGGTAGCTTACTTTTTTGAGTTGGTGATCAAGATAGGAAAATTCGACAAATCGGGCTTGCTGCAGTGGCCTGGCTTCCAGTGCGATAGAAGGTGATGAAGAGGATGGGATGTTGCTGGCGCAACCTTGAAGAAGCACAAGACAGATAATCCACAGCATCCCCAAAAATCCATCTGCTTTTGACCTGCTTTTTATTATGTTCGCTCGAAACAACATTATTATTATCCAGTTATGAATGCATTCACTTGCTACTTACGGCACGTCAAAATCAGTAAATCAAAGACCGTGCGCCGGATGCGCATAAAGCGTGAGTATCAGTTCCAGTGAATTGAGCATTAATCATGCCAATCAAATATTTGGCTGTTTTATAACTTGTCTCCAGTTACAAGATGAAAAATGTAAATAACCCTGGACGTTACTATGGTTATCTGAGAACGCGTAGGTTGGATAAGAATAGAAATTAAGCGGGAAACGACTAATTGCTGATGAAGATAAGGAAAAAACCGGTCTGGCAGAAATTTGGTGCAGAGAATTTTCTGGCCTTCGAAATGATGAGAAATAATGACAGGTATGCCAAAATCTCGACAAACGCACCCGTATGGGATGGCCTGAATTTAACAACCCATAACCCAGCTGATACGATCAGTAATGAGATGGGGATGGAAAGAGCAGGATGCTCCTCCCATTTTTATTTTTACTATAGTGTCTCTGTCACCTTGTTAAGATTGGCCGGCGCATCGGGATTGAGCCCCATACGCTGGGCCAATTCTTCACACGCGAGTTGGGCCAGAAAGGCAAACACCGGTACGCGGGCCCAACGGTCTTCCGGCAACTGGATCGGTAGCCCGGCCTCGTGGGTGGAATCCGTACCGATGGTGACGAAAGGCACGCCCCGGGCCAGCAGCGTGGTCACTACCGCCTGTTTGCTGGCCATGGGTTCGTCGGTGCCGGAAAAAATCACTACACGATCGGATGAATTGAACATGCCGATGGGCCCGTGCAGGAATTCAGCGGTGGAATAACCTGTCGCCGGCATCCCCAGACTTTCCTGGACCTTGAGCGCGGCATCCAGCGCACCGGCATAGGATGGTCCCCGCGCAATCCAGGCCACGGTTCGAGCGCCGGCCAGGAAAGTGGCCAGTGAAGATGCTGCCTCGCTATTCAGGATGGCATCCATTGCCTGGGCAGTCTGTTCCGCCGCCTGCACCAGCGGATAACCCGCCACCGCTGCCGCAGCGAATAGTTGCGCGGTAAAGCTTTTGGTGGCCGGCACCGCTTTCTCGGCGCCACAATTCAAACGGAAGATCGCATCGGCATGTTCGGCCAGACGTATCTCATTCCCAGCAGCGGCGGTGACGCCGACTGCCAAAGCCCCTTTGGATTTTAGCCAGCGCAGGGCATCGGCTATATCGGTACTCTGTCCGGAGGCTGAGAAAGCGTAGGCCACGGAATCGCTCCAGTCGGCATCGGGCAGTTCCTGAGTCGTCACCCAAGGGCGAAATTCCACCGGATGGTGGCCGGTTCGCAGCATGAACAGATAAGCTGCGAAGGTACAGGCATTGCCCGAGCTGCCTCGGCCAATCAATACTACGTTGCGACGCTGATTGCTGCGCTCATGAATCGCTATGGCCTGCACTTCCCAGCCGGCGGCTTCCCGGCGCAACATGGCGGGTGTCTCTAGTATTTCCTGTTTCATATGGCTTTGAGTTGTCATTCTTCTTCCTTCCTGTGGGTGCAGAGCCCTCTGACTTTCCAGAAAAACTCGCACGGGGCACCCGCATGCTGGCGTGCGTGAAGCGCATTCAGAATGCCCTCCTCGTTGCCGAACAAAGGGAGTACCTGGGTGTGGTAATGAGAAATCAGTGCGGCCTTGGCCGGCACATCAACCGGCAGAAACATGCGTGAGGAGGATTCACGTCCCAGGCGCTGAAGCGCGCGTAGCGGGTCGTCTTCCGCTCCGCTCCCTATCTCGCGATTGACTACGTAGGGAAAGTCCTCATAAAACAGCAGGGATGGCCCCAGCTCCGCCAGTCGCAAAGCTACCCTGGCCACGATAGTATGGTCCACGTGCTGGCCGATACCCATGGGACTCACCAGCAGGATGCGTCCCAGATTCAGGCATAGCCGCTGGAGTATCAGGTAGAGCTCCTCCACATGAGCAAGATCGTCCACCCGTGGGGCGACCCATTTTTCGTGTGCATGGCGATAGATGAACTGGTTGGTGAGCGGGCTGCGGCGATAGATGCCATCGGGAAAGCCGAGATGGACAAAATCCGCATCGGCGGCATGCATGGCGGCAACGTCTTCCCGGCGCCTCAATTTGGGATTTACATAGCCTTTGCGCTGCGGTGTCCGATGTGTGCCATCGCGATTCTGTACCACCGGCGGATTGCCGCAATAGATGCTGATAACCAGACAAGAGGCCTTGCGCCCGGTCAAGAAATTGAGCAGCCCTCCGCAACTGAGCGCCGCATCGTCGAGGTGAGGCGATAGGATGACTACCCGCTCAATATCATCCCAGGGTAAAGCGGTGGCGAGCGCGGCAGTCTTCATGCCAATACCGGAAGCAAAGTGCCGTATTGCTGGCGGGCGAGCTCCCAAAGCTGTTTCGCCCTGGCAGCCGTACCCACCAGCGGGTTGGCCTCCAGGGCATTGAGGATACTTGTCTCAGCGCCGCTGCGGGCGGCGTCAGCGGCAAGATGCTGGTAGGTTTCCAATTGTTTCAACAGAGCGCTATGGTCTGGCGGTATCCCGGGGGCGGCGACGCGCTCCCAGCCATCAGGGCCGAGCTTGCCACGCGTTTCCACCACCGTGCTGGCGGAAAAAAATTCCGTGGCACCCTGGTTTTCGACATTCAGCACCAAGGCGGTACTCTGCTGGTTTTTCAGCGCCTTGATCACTGTCACGGCCAAATCGCCAAACCCTGCGGTTCCGCGGTGATGCACGAGATGGGGTTGATCCTTGGCGGCTTCTTCGCGGAAATGCGCATAATAAGAAGGGAGCTTCGCTACGATTGCGTCGCTACGCGGCCCCTGCTGCCTGGACAAACGGACGAATTGTTCCGGGTACAGGTAATAGGGAAGATAGGAATTGGGCCAGTAACCGGGCGTTTGGCGTGCCATGGCCAATGACAATTCGAAGCGCAGCCGATGTTCTTCGTTCACATCCGGCGGTGCGTCGAGTACAGCGGGAAGTTCCTCAAGCGGCACACCGCCGAAACTCAGCTCGCTATACCAGGTTGCATGGTTCAATCCATTGCAGCGGTAGGAAATCGGTTCACCCGGATGCCCCAGGGATTGGGCCAGGGCCTGCAAATCTTCATCAGACTGGTCGCAGAGTCCCAGCACGCGGACCCCACCCCGATCTACCAGCGCCTGGGTCACAATATTACTGGGGTTGGTGTAGTTGAGCAGGAGTGCGCCCGGTGCGACGGCCGCCATCGTATCGGCCACCCGCAGCGCTTCCGGCACGGAACGCAAGGCGAAGAAAAAACCGCCCGGGCCCACGGTTTCCTGACCGGGAATGTTCAGTGCCAGGGGCAGCGTCTCATCGATGCGGCGCGCCTCGAAACCGCCTGGTCGCGTGCTGTTGAGTATGGCATCCGCACCTTCCAGCGCCGATGCCAAACTGAAAGCGGTTTCCACCTTGAAGCTCGCGCCCGCACTCTGTACCATCGCTTGTCCCAGACGTCCCACCAGTTCCAGATGCTCGACGTGGATATCGTAAAGGCGTATGCGCTCCAGACCCAGTGCGTTCCCTTGATGAATGAGTGCTTGTAGCAGGCCGGGTGTATAAGCGCTCCCGCCCCCCAATATCACAAAATCTTTAATCACTTGTTCATCTCCAGATTAGCTAAAAGTTCGGGATCTTCTACCACGCCGCCGGATTGCGTCAGGAGCCGGGCGGCAACGCGGCAACCATGGCGCAGCGCATCTGCGCCGTCCATGCCGTGCAGATGCGCTGCCAGAAAACCGGCGCAAAAGGCGTCGCCGGCACCGGTAAAGTCCATGGCGGTCACTGGCTCCGCCGGGCAGCTCACCCATTTGCCGTCCAACAGCCCGAAAGCGCCTTCGGCCCCGGCGGTCACTACAATGCTGGATGCGGCCCCCTGTAGCAGTTCGGGTGCTTTGCGCGGATCGCCGGCGGCACAGGCGGCTTCTTTATCGTTAAGGATCAGCAGATCCCAGGACGGACAGGAATGATGCTGCAAGGCCGCCAATTCCGCCGGCGCCCAACTTCCGGATACGCTGATCCTGGCCCCGCTCGCCCGCGCCGTGGCCAGTGGCTTTGCCAAATATTTTGCTTCCAGCAAACCGGGGACATGGATCCATTTCGCCGGGCAAAGGGATTCGCAATGCTGCAGGGAGTCAAAATCGGCGGCGCTCACAAAGGCCCGGTCTTCAGGCCCGGAAAACACCAGCGATACTGCAGGGTCGGTGCGCGCAGGCCAGTGCATTGTTGAAATGCCCAATCGGGCAATACGCTGTGCAATGGCATCGTCGGATAGCCCCTCCCCGCGCGGGTAGGCCAGCACGACATCCAGGCCAAGAGCAGTGGCGACCGAAGCGGTATTGAGTGCGCCACCCAAGCCAAGCCGGATGGCATCCGCAAATACCTCCTGGCCGGGAGCCGGCATTGTGACCGGGGGTACAAAGACCTCGAAATATACAAGACCGGCGACGCAGAGTTCTACTTGTGATTCAGATGGCATAAGCCCTTCCTGACAACTTGATGGGCTTGCTGCATGAGGAGTCATTACAAAAAATCAATAATCTGCTTTCCTGACAGCGTATAAAAAGAATATTTGATCAACCATGTTCATTAAATTCAGAAGCGGCTGAAAATTCATCAAGCGTGAGTTATCTACTGCTGTTCGATACGAATCGCTTGATTGATCAAAGCAGACCTTGGCACGATTTATGGTTGAAATCGTCAAGCAGACAACATGAACTGCAGGGTGTACGTCTACGACGGTTTACCCATATTGGAGGACGCCATCCCGCTCCGTATTGCTGCTAGCGTTCTGGTTTATGGCGAGGCCGCAGCATCCATACAGCAACTATAAACCGCTGACTTACATCCTTGGCCTTGTCTACCATGATACGCATGCTTGGGGAGCCATGTCACCTTTCAAGGCCTTTCAGTTTGCATAACGACACGCCACAGCAGGCATATCCTGCTTGCATGCATTCGGCTACAGCGGGATTTATATTAAAAATATGTATTTGAACATGCTATTAGAATATTTTTATATATAAAGCCATAAATAGTTTATTTAATATGTTGAATAATATAAATATATTTAATATGCGGATTTGTCTCAGGCTATGGGAATAGAGGAGTATCGGGCGAATAGCCAGTATCAGCGGCCAGTTCTCAGCAAGGTGGCAAGCGCGTCTGCGGTCATTGGATGCCCAAAAAAATAACCTTGGCCCTGGTCGCACTGTTGCGCCAGAAGAAATGCGTACTGTTCCGCTGTCTCCACGCCCTCGGCGATGACGCTTTGCCTGAGATTTTTACCTATGCCGATCACGGCACTGACGATGGTGGCATCATCAGGGTTGCTGGTTATCTGATTTACAAATGACTGGTCGATCTTCAGAGTGTCGATCCGAAACCGCTTCAGATAACTCAGGCTGGAATAGCCGGTGCCGAAGTCATCGATCGCGAGCTTTACGCCCAGATCTGCGAGCGCATGCAGCACGGAATCGGTAGCGGCGGCATCGCGCATGAGTACGCTTTCAGTCAGTTCAAGTTCCAGATAGCGCGGCTCCAAATGGGCTTCTTCAAGCGTCATATGCAGATATTCCAGAAAATCCTTGGCGCGGAATTCGAGTGCGGAGGTATTGACGGCGACGGTGATCGACGGTAAGCCCGCATCCTGCCAGACCCGGGCCTGGAAGCAAGCCTCGCGCAGCACCCAGCGGCCTATCGGCAGGATCAGGCCACAGTCTTCGGCGATGGGCACAAACTGCGCCGGCAGTAGCAGCCCGAGTTCCGGATGCTGCCAGCGGATGAGCGCTTCGACACCGGCCATCGTGCCGCTGTGAAGATTTATTTTCGGCTGATAGTGCAATACAAATTCATGCCGTTCCAGTGCGCGGCGCAGGCTGGCTTCGACTGATTGTCGCTGGACCGCCCGGGCATTCATACTCTGATCGAAGAGTTTGTAATTGTTGCGTCCGTTTTCCTTGGCATGGTACATCGCGGTGTCCGCATTCTTGATCAGGGCTTCCGCATCCTGACCGTCGCCGGGGTAGATGCTGATACCGATACTCACGCTGATATGGAGTTCGTGCTGGTCGATGTGATGAGGCGGTATGAGCGCCGCGAGCAGCTTTTTGGCAGACAGCGCCGCGTCTTCTGCATGCTCAATAAGGGGAAGCAGCAGCACGAATTCATCGCCACCCTGACGACTGACGGTATCCGACTGCCGCACGCAAGTCAGCAGGCGTTGTGCCACCGACTGCAGCAACTGGTCGCCAACCGCATGCCCCAGCGAGTCGTTGATATGCTTGAATTGATCCAGGTCCATGAACATCACCGCAAGCTGCGTACACTGGCGGTGAGCCAGCTCAATCGCCTGGCTCAGCCGGTCTAGCAGCAGTATTCGATTCGGCAGGCCAGTGAGTGCATCGTGATGGGCCAAATGATCCAGCTCAACTTTAGCCGTCTGGACTTGTTCAGCCAGTTTGTGAGCTTCAATTGTAGCGGTGACCAGGTGGGCGTTCGCTTGCTGCAAGCGGACCATCTGATCATCGGACGCTGCCTGTGTCATCTCTGCCGCGCGAATTTCCCGCTCGCGCGCGGTGGCGGCCCCTTCGCGCGCGTGGGCTTCTCCTTCCCGTGCCTGCGCCGCTCCCTCGCGCAGATGCGCAGCGTCTTCACGCAAATCAGCGGCGTCCTCACGTAAGTCAGCCGCATCTTCTCGTGCCGTGGCCGATTTCTCGCGGCTTGACACAGTCGCCTCATTGCCCATGGCAGCGCCATCCCTGCGCCGCCTGTCGGCGCCACGCGCAACATGCAGGCGGCCTTTGCCCTGACTGGCTATGCCAGGTTGATCCGGTCCATCGACATCGGAAGCGCCCTCATTGTCGTTTCTGTTCATCGACGCGCTCCGTCGCCATGCAGAGGTAAGGCTGCAATAGCCATTAGGGTTTTCTCCAGCAATTGCACCGCAATTTCCTGATCGTCCAGAATACTGAAGTTAAGCATTACCGGCGGGAAAAGAAAATTCCGGGGTGATTGCGCGATCAAATTTTGTTTCAGAAAGCTCCAGCGCCATGTTCAGCGTATCCATAAACTCGTCTATTTTGATCGGCTTGGTGAGATAGCGGAAGAATCCTGCCTCCAGGCCTTTCTCGATATCGTGGCGCATTGCGTTGGCGCTCAGGGCAATAACGGGGATGTGCGCGGTGACCGGGTGTTCGCGCAACAGATGCAGCACTTGAAAACCACTGATGCCAGGCAGATTGATGTCCATCAGGATAACATCCGGGAGATGGAGCTTGGCAAGCGCAATGCCGAGTTCACCACTGCGCGCGCTCAATATGCGCAAATGCGGGTACCTTGCAATGATCTGTTCGACCAGCATCAGGTTGGCCGGATTGTCTTCCACATAGAGCAAAGTGCGCAGCGCTGCGTTCGCTTGAGCCTGAATAATCCCTGCAGGCATAAGCTGCCTGGAAGCCAATTGTGGCGCAGTGTCCCGGATCAGTTCTATCCAGAATTCGCTACCCACGTCGACCGTGCTTTCCACGCCGATCGTTCCTCCCATCAGCTCGATGAGTTGCTTGGTCACCACCAGGCCTATGCCTGTTCCTTGCTCGGCACCATTTTCCTGCCCAAGCCGATTGAATGGCTGGAATAGCTGCGCCAGCTTTTCGGGAGGCAGCCCCGCACCGCTGTCTTTGACGTTGATGCGTATACATTCCGGAACAGGTGTGCTGCATGCCACCACCACGCTTCCCTGCTCGCTGTTGTATTTGATTGCGTTGGTAAGCAGGTTGATCAGCACCTGCTTTAGCCGGGTTCGATCGGCACTGACAAACAAGGTATGATCGAACGGAATAAAATCCATCTGGATGCCACGTTGTTGCGCCTGGGGCTCCATCATGGTTTGGCATTCACGCACCACATCAACCAGCAGCAAGGGTTCTCGCAACAGCATCAGCTTGCCCGACTCGATCACCGCGAGATCGAGGATTTCGTTGATCAGTTCCAGCAGATACCATCCAGCCTTGATGATCTGGTGCAGCCTGACCATCTGCACGTCGGTTGGCGCTGGTGAGCCGGCTTCCAATAACTGGGCGAAGCCGAGGATGGCATTGAGCGGGGTTCGCAGCTCATGGCTCATGCTGGAAAGAAAATCCGATTTGGCGAGGCTGGCCTGTTCCGCCACCATCTTGGCATTTTCAAGCTGAACCTGAGCAATTTCAATTTGTTCGACCAGCTTTTGTGCCTCAATGGCTGTAACAACCAGATGAGTATTGGCTTGCTGCAACGCCAGCATGTGGTCGCCGGATGCTGCCTGGGTCGCCTCGATCGCACAGATCGCCAGTTCACGCAAGCTGACCGCCGTTTCGCGCAACTGGACAGCCTCTTCGCGGGCAGTGGCTGAATTCTCCCGGTTTAGAACAGCCGCCTCATCGTCAATAACAGCGGCTTTCGTGCATGAGTGACCTTTTCCCAGGCTGCTTGGCAAGCTGGCATGATGCTGTCCAGTTATCGCTGACTGGCCTCGGTCATTGATATCGGAAGCGCCATCACTGTCATTTTTGCCCATCGCCGTCCTTTATCACCGAGACGTTCTGGCTACGGGCTGACCGTGGGCCGGCCCGACATGATGCCGTTATATTCAGACAGTGCTGCGCCAATAACGATGCCTGCGTCGTCAATGTCGAACAATCGAATGTCCTTGCTGTGCGCGCTAGCGCGAACTTTCACGACCGACAGTACGCGTTTGAATTGACCGCCGATTTCAATATAGCGCTGCACAATAATGGCATCGGCGAGAAATGCGCTTCCGAATGAGCTAAAGCGCAAATCGGTATAGCGGTCTTCCAGTTCGGAGGTCATTAATATGGTCACGCCCATGTTGGTCAACTCGGCGACCATCCGATACAGTGACCCGCGAAAATCTTCCTGAAACTCGGGTGCCAGTGCCAGCTCAAATCCGGACAGTGAGTCGATAACGACGCGTTTTGCCTGCTTTTGCTTAATCATGACGATCAGATCATTGAGGGCTTCATCAATCGACAAATCCAGTGAGCGCGTGTCGATCACCCCCACGTGCCCCGCCTTGACCAGAGCATGCAGCTTATTGCTCAGTAATTGGCTGGGGCTCTTCTCAAACGCCGCAATGACACCTGTTTCGCCGAGGCGTACGCCTTCAGCGAGAAATTCCGTCGCCAGGACGGTTTTTCCGGAGCCGGATGGCCCGACCACGAGTAGCGAATATCCGGCCGGCAAGCCGCCGCCCAGCATTTCATCCAGGCCTGCGATGCCCATCGAAACACGCTCCTCCCCAGCGGAGACCTTGGGGGCTGATCCTACTGCTGCGTTCCGTTGGATAATCGCGCGCGGGAAAACCTGTATGCCTGCATCGTTGATACGGAAGGTATGCAAACCCGGCGCCTGGGCCTGGCCGCGCATTTTGACCACTTGCATTTTGCGCACCATGGAATTGTGGTGCAAATTTTGCGACAGCCAGAGGATGCCATCCGCCACGGTAAACACCGGGCTGGACTCGGCTTCCGGCAGCAAATATTCACCGATCAGGAAGGTGGTGGCCTGCCAACTGGTCATTTGCATGCCCAGATGCTGCACGAAGCGCTGCAGCTCGGTTGCTCCTTGTTCCTCCTGCCTGGCAGACTGCACCACGGATCGAAACGAATCGACAAAGACCAGGCTTGGGGCAAAGGCTTTCACTTCTTCGGCGATGCGTTCCAGGACGCGGTCAAAATTGCCCTCGAGGAGGTCCGCAGACAGGTTGACGAAGCGGATCGATTGATTGACTTTGGTGATATCGAAAAACGAAAATTGCTGCTGATAACGCAGCATTTTCAACGCGGGTTCGCCAAGTACCGTGAAGAACAGCGCACGGTTATCCGGTTTGGCCAGCGAGAACATGATCTGGTGAGCCAGCGTGGTTTTACCGCTTCCCGGCGTGCCGGCAATCAGATTGAACGAGAATTCCGGCAGGCCGCCGCCCAACATATTGTCCAGGCCAGGCACGCCGGTTGGCAAACGACGTATGTTTACTTTATTGCTCATTTTTGAATTCCTTGTTGGCCGTATCCGAAACGTCATTACCCCAGGCCGAACCTAAAATACTGGTCGTTAACGGCTCGCCAATCAAAGCGGCCATGATGTCGGTGAAGGTGATCAAGAGCAGGCAGTTTGCTGCGCTGGCTTGCTCGGGTGTTTGTCCTGCAAGACTGGTTTTCAATTGGGCGAACCGGTGATCACGCTGAGGTGACAGTGCGGCCACGGCGAGCCACGGAAAGCTTGCCTGGGTAAGAAAGACACTGCGCGCGTAAAGGGAATTGAAACCGCCTTCACCGACGATGGAAATGATCTGGGTGGCCATCTGCTCCCATAGGTCAATCGCGGCATCTGCAATTTTTTCGGGGCGCTGTGCCATAAGGCTGATGATTTTCTGATGCCTTAGCAATTCACTGTTTGCCATAAATCAATCTCAATAATGGGTCGATATCACGACATTGGAGAAATACGGCCGTTGTTTCAATCCGAAACAAGTATAGAACATTTGCTTAGCCAGGTACGGCATGTACTTTCACTTCGACTGTGTGTGCTTGCTGATCGTCTATCAACGGCAGAGTGTTGTCGTGTTGCTCAGCCCCATCCAGCGTTACGCTGATTGTGACCGTGCTGTCGTGCGTTTGCAAGACTTCGATGTGGTAGACCGTTTCGCGATAACGATAGTGGATTTTGAACGACTGCCACGCCACAGGCAGACACGGGGTGAAATGCAGTTTGTCCACATCCAGCCTCAAGCCGAGCAGCGATTCCACGATCAGCCGGTACATCCATCCCGCCGATCCCGTGTACCAGCTCCACCCGCCGCGGCCAACATGGGGCGACACCGAGTACACATCGGCTGCGATCACGTAGGGCTCAACCTTATAGGTCGCCACACCCGCCGCATCCCGGGCATGGTTGAGGGGGTTGATCATGCTGGTGAGTTCCCACGCACGCTGGCTGTCGCCCAAGGCTGCGAACGCCATGGCAGCCCAGATCGCGCCATGGGTGTATTGGCCGCCGTTTTCACGCACGCCGGGCACGTAGCCGCGGATGTAGCCGGGGTCGAGTTCGGAATTATTGAAGGGTGGATCGAGCAACTGGATCAGGCCCGAATCGCACCGTACCAGACGCTTGTACACCGCATCCATGGCGCTGCGCGCACGCCGGGCATCACCTGCACCGGACAGCACGGCCCAGCTTTGCGAGATGGAATCAATCTGGCACTCGGTATTGCTGGACGAACCCAGCGGCGTGCCATCGTCGAAGTAGGCGCGGCGATACCACGCGCCATCCCAGGCATTTGCCTCGATGTTCTGGCCGAGCTTGGCGGCTTCTGCATCGCACAATGCGGCGAAGTCTGGGTCGTTGTGCAGACGCGCGACCTTGGCGAACTGTTTCAGCACCTCGCACAGGAAAAATCCGAGCCAGACGCTTTGGCCCTTGCCCTGCAGCCCGACCAGGTTCATGCCGTCGTTCCAGTCACCGGAGCCCATCAGCGGCAGGCCGCGATCGCCGAACCGGAGCCCGTGTTGAACGGCGCGCACGCAATGCTGGTAGAGGCTGGCGACGTCTGCGGATTGGCCGGGCAGATCGTAGTAGGAGTCGTCGCCGGGGGGGACCAGACGGCCTTCGAGGAAATGCAGCGGTTCATCCAGCACCGCAGCATCGCCGGTACCCAGAACGTAGCGGCTTGCCACCATGGGCAACCACAGATAATCGTCGGAACAATGCGTGCGCACGCCGCGGCCCACGGGCGGATGCCACCAATGCTGCACATCGCCTTCCGTAAACTGGCGCGACCCGCTCAGCAGCAACTGCTCGCGCATCAATTGCGGCTGGGTGTGAATCAATGCCATGACATCCTGCAGCTGGTCGCGGAAGCCGAACGCCCCGCCGGACTGGTAGTAGCCGGTACGCGCCCACAGGCGACAGGCGATGGTTTGATACATCAGCCAGCCGTTGCTGAGTACGTCCAAAGATTTATCCGGCGTCTCGATCTGCACCGCGCCCAGGGTATGCCGCCAGTGCTGTTGCACGGCCTCACGCACAGTCCGCGCTACGCTGGCGCCTCGGAAGCGCGACACCAGCGCATTGGCATCACCGGTATTGAGCCCAAGCCCCAGCCTGAACACAATCTCGCGCGTCTCTCCATCGCCCAGCTCGAATTGAACCTGAATGGCTGCGCACGGGTCGAGGGCAGCACCCACCTTACCCGACAGACGAGCGCGCAGCATCGCCGCCGGACTGGCCAGGGTGCCGTTGCGCCCGAGGAACTCGGCACGGTCTCCGCTCAGCGTCAGGACTGTGTCGTCCGCATCCACATCGAAAAACGCAACCCGCTCAGAGAACTCGGTGTTATACGAGTTTCTGGCGTAGAGCGCACCGTTATTGCGGGAGATTTCAGTGGTGACGTGCATCACCGACTTCGCCCGCAGATCGCCCAGCACCCACTCCACATAACCCGTCGCCGACAGCCGGCGTGGGCGGCCCGATTGGTTATGCAGTTTCAGCACGGAGAACTTGACCGATGCATCCAGCGCTACATAAACCATGAGCTCCGAGGAAATGCCATCCTCGCCATACTCAAACACGCTGTAACCGAATCCGTGGCGGCTGACATAGGTGCCCGAACCGCTGGCGGGCAGCGGTGTCGGCGACCAGAAATGGCCGCTCTCTTCGTCGCGCAGATAGAAGGCTTCGCCGCCGGCATCGCTCACCGGATCATTCTGCCAGGGAGTGAGACGAAACTCGTGGGCATTCTCGCCCCAGGTGTAAGCCATGCCGTTTTCGGAAATGACCGTGCCGAAACCGGGGTTCGCCAGCACGTTAACCCATGGCGCCGGCGTCACGCGCTCGCGCGTGGTGGTGATGACATATTCCTTGCCGTCGGGAGTAAACCCGCCCAATCCGTTGAACAGGATCAGGTCGCGTGGCGCGACAGCATGTGCTGCCTGTGGTCGATGAATTCGGGTAGGTGCGTGATGGGGAATGTAGGCTCCTTTGACGACGATACGATTCAATTGATCTTCAAGCGTTCCTCGCACATCGCTGATAATGGCACGCGCCACTGACTGGAACAGGATGCGATCCTCATCCGATATCTGGTCTGCGGAGCGCACAAAAATACCACCGGGGTGGTCCAGGGAATGGGATTCGATACCCGCAGTCACCAGTCCCATGATTTGTTCTTGCAGCAATTGCCGGTAACCGGCGCGGTCTTCGTTCCATATCACCAGATCCACCACCAGTCCCTTCAGGCGCCAGTATGCGTGTGCCTGAACCAGTTGCCGGACCAGATCGAGATTGGCTACATCGCCGATCTGCAATAGGACGATGGGAAAATCGCCGGAAATGGCATAGCCCCATAGGCCGGATTGACCGCGGCGGTTCCTCAGTAACACACTCGCGTCGGCGCGCAGCGTGGCACTAGCGTAGATCACCGAACTGGCAAGACGGCCATATAATTGTGCGTCCGACTCACTGGCATTGATCTGACGCAGTACGACCTGGCTATGGGTCCAGGCCAGATCGAAAGCGCGACTGGCAAGCCGGCGATCCTGATATTTCTCGACTAGACTGATTGCCGCTTCGCGGTTTTCAGCAACACCCGTCACGATATCGATGGTCGCCGTCTGATCCGGATCGAGCGTGATGCGACAGCGGATGGCGACAATCGGATCCAGTACGGAGCCGAAACTGCCTGACAGATTCGCCGTCTGCTCCGATGTTGATGTCGCACCGTTCAAGGATTGGGGATTGACCACCGTATTGCAGCGGCCGATGAAGCGCATGCGATCCGTTTCATAAGAAACGACTCCGCTAACGGCACCGTGCACTCTCATCAAATGCAACATCCACGGCACCTTCTCATCACGAGATCGCGCACGGCGCGTGCACAGGATTGCCCTGTGCTCGGCGAGTATTTCGGTCTGCACAAACAGATTGCTGAACGCCGGATGCGTCGCGTCCGCAGCGGGCACAGCCAGCACAACCTCCGCATAGCTGGTCACCTCGATGGTTCTGCGGATGCGCGAGCGGTTGGTAATGCTGACCCGGCGCAGTTCGATGTCATCCTCCGGCGAGACCACGATTTCGGTATGCGTATCGATGCCCTGATCGCTGCGACGGAACTCAGCGCGCCCCTCGGAGAAGATGGCTTCATATTTTTGCGCAGACCTGAGCGTGGGCTGATAGGCAGCTGACCATAAATCGCCGCTTTCAGAATCGCGGATGTAGCAGAAGCTACCCCAGTTATCGCACGTACTGTCTTCGCGCCAGCGTGTGACCGCGAGATCCTTCCAGCGGCTGGAGCCTGCTCCGGCATTGGTGACCATGACGTGGTAACGGCCATTGGACAACAGTTGTACTTCCGGTATCGGCGTATCCGGGGTGCTGAAAATACGCATCGGCATCTCCAGCTCTTTGGCAGCCGTTGGAATGTCGGATAGCTGGCCGGTATGGAAGAAGAAAGCCGATTCCCTTGGAATACGCTCCTGCAGTAACAGCATGGTCGCCTGGAACAGCGGATCAGATTCGAAGCGGCGCTGCATCGGGCGGTTCAGCAGCAGGTAGGCCAGAGACAACAGGCTCATGCCCTGGTGATGCGCCATGAACGAACGTATTACGGTGCTAGATTCGCCCCGCCGTTGACGCGATGCGGTGTAATCGATGGCCTCATAAAATCCGAATTTTCCTTCCAGGCCTATGGCGGCGAGCTGCTGCAGATTCTGGCACGCCGCTTCCGGCGCCACCATCAATGCGAGCACCGAAGCGTAGGGTGCCACCACCAGGTCCGCGGCGAGGCCGCGTTTGAGCCCCAGACCGGGCACTCCGAATACGCGGTACTGGTAATTGAGATGAACGTCGACCGTATTGTAACCGGACTCCGACATGCCCCACGGCACCCCGCGCTGCTTCCCATAGTCGATCTGTCTCTCCACCGCCGCCTTGTAAGTCTGATCGATCAGCGTGTTATCAAAAGTGGGCATCACCAGCAGCGGCATCAGATACTCGAACATCGAGCCGCTCCACGACAACAGAGTCGGATCACCGCCGGCGCTGGTAAGCAGGCGCCCAAGTGCAAACCAGCTTTCCTGCGGCAGTTGTCCTTGCGCAATCGCGACGAAATTGCACAAGCGCGCTTCCGAAGCCAGCAGGTCGTAGTAACTCGCGTCGCGGCGCAGCTCATCCACGTTGTAGCCGATCGCCAGCAAACGGCGCGATTTGTCATACAGAAAGTCATACTCCATGCGTGCAATCTCACCGAATTGCAATGCCAGGCGCTCAATGGCCGCGATGCGCTCATCGGCGCGCTGGCTGGCCTGGGTAATGCTGCGTCGCAGCACTTCGAGCCATTCGCGTTCTTCGGCTGTCACAGCGGCAGTCAGGCGTTGTTCAATGACTGGCTGCAATCGCTGGTTCAGTCCTGCCAGTTCACGCAACGTCGGTATCCCGCTGATACCGGGCAAGTCGCCAAGACTGTCCGGTGCGGTCGGCAACACTAACCAGGGAACAAGAAACCTCAACTCTTCCAGGACGCTGCGGCATTGCCGGGCAAGTTTATGTGCCCACCAGTTTGCATCCGGCTCGGAGGCCAGTTCTGAAATCGCCGCATTGGCGTGATCCAGGGCCGGGGGGTGCGCAGAATTCTTCCGTGCCTCCCTGTATGCGCCCGTTTCTTCGCGCCTCTGCTCTGCGGCGGTTGTCCTGGGATGATCATTTTGAGCCATGTCGACACCCAGGCTAGCGCTAACCGACTCAGCACTTACCGCCAGTTGCTCAAGCTTCGACTGCACTGCTACCAGCGTGGCTGGCCGGAAAGCGCATGCCGATTCGATATCTGACTGCAAGCGGGTGAGCGCGGCCGAAGTACCGCCCTGGGCAGCATCCACCAAAACCACCAGCGTGTCGTGCAGCCCGTCAAACCAGCGCGCCCCGACAATTTTGTCGTCAGTTAGCGCAAGCAGACCCGGACCAAGCGTCATCAGATGACCGGCGAGATTGCCGCTGTCCACCGACGAAATGTAGATGGGATGCAGCGGTTTCAGCGACAGTGTGTCGTACCAGTTATAGAAATGCCCGCGATGCCGTTCCATGCCTTGCATGGTATGCAGTGTGTTCGCGCTACGCTCGATGAGTATTCCGGCCGGGATGTAGCCAAAGTCGTACGCAGTCAGGTTCGCCAGCAGTGCCAGCCCCATGTTGGTCGGCGAGGTGCGATGCGCCAGTGCGGCACCTCGATACTCCTGATAGTTATCCGGCGGCAGCCAATGGTCTTCCGGCCCGACGAAGGTTTCAAAGAACGCCCAGGTCTTGCGCGATATTTTCTTGAGAAAGCGTGTCTGCTCGGCTGTCAGTTTTGCTTCGCGACGCGCAAGGGGCGTGCTGAGCCACCAGGCGATCGCGGGTGAAGCCAACCACAGCAGCAGGATAGGCCCAGCGACAACCAGTATAGTCGGCGACACCAAAGTCAAGTAGATCACCGTCGCAGCCGCTAACAATGGCGCAATCCACATCGCTCGATACTGGCTAAGCATATCTGTGCGAGCGGCGCATGCCGACTCGCCGGACGGCGCCCATTCGAGGCGCCGGCGGTGCGTCACGAGCATGCGCCAGAGCGTGTGCAGGATCGCATCAAGACTGATAAACGCCTCATACGGCAGCCAGGCGAGCGTAAACAGCGCCTGCACCAGATGCCCGCCCATGGAACGGCTTGCGGCACTGAGATGTTGCTTCAGCAAAACGTCCGTTGGTTTGCGAAACATCTCCACGATGCCAGCAACCAGGGACGGAACCAGTAGAACGGCGATCACCGCCACGGTCCACAACCAGGCTGGTGCAACAAGCGTCCAGCCAAGCAGCAATAACAGGGTCAACGCGGCAGGCGCGAGACTGCGCCGCAGGTTATCGAACAACTTCCATTGTGACAACCATGACAGCGGATTTTTCCGGCGCCCGCCGCCCAACTCCGGCACGCTCCGCAATAACCACTCAAGCAGCTGCCAGTCGCCGCGAATCCAGCGATGACGACGATCCATATCCGCGTTGTAGCGTGCCGGGTAATCCTCATACAACTGCACATCGCTCAACAGCCCGGAGCGTGCGTAACAGCCTTCCAGCAGGTCGTGGCTGAGTATCCTGTTTTCCGGGAAGCGGCCACTCAGAGAGCGCTCGAAGGCATCCACATCGTAGATGCCTTTGCCGATGAAAGACCCCTCGTGAAACACATCCTGATAAACGTTGGAGACTGCACGCGTGTAAGGGTCGATACCGGCCTCACCGCCGTGCAATCGGGCATAGTGCGAGCGATTCGCACCCGGCAGACTCACACTTACCCGCGGCTGCATAATGCCGTATCCGATGGTGACGCGTTGTTTGCGTTCATCGTAGTGCGGGCGATTCAGCGGATGCGCCATGGCGCCCACCAACTGGCGGGCGGCATCGCGCGGGAGTTGCGTGTCCGTGTCCAGGGTGATGACGTAACGCACCTCCGACAGGGTGGCAAGCTGACCGACGATCAGCGCGAAACAATCCGCCGCCCCACCACGCAATAGCGAATTCAGTTCCGCCAGCTTGCCACGCTTGCGTTCATAGCCCATCCACAGTTTTTCCTGTGGATTCCAACGGCGCGGGCGGTGGAATAGGAAGAATGGGGCGGCACTCGATTCATCCGTTGCGCTGCCGTATTTTCGATTCAGCTCGTCAATTCTTGTCTGCGCCAACTGCAGCAGCAGCGCGTCTTCGGCCAGCGTTTCCTGCTGTGCATCGCGAAAATCGGTGAGCAGGCCAAACTGCAGGTGATCGTCCCGATTGGCCAGGAAACGGACTTCCAGCATCTCGATTAAAGCCTCGATGCCAGGCTCGCTGGCCAATATGGTGGGGATGATGACCAGCGTGCGAAATGCAGGAGGAATACCTATGGAAAAATCCATTCTGGGTAATGGATTGGGCGACACCAGCAAGGTCGCCAGCCAGTTCACCAGCGCTACCGCCATCTGGCTGGCAGATATCAGCGCAGCGATATTGACCAGCACTAGCAGCCAGGTGGGGATGCCGCTGGCATAGGCGATTAGCGCCAGGCCCCCGGCGAGCAACAGCGCGATCAGTGTGATGGCTCCGAGATATAGCGGCAACGGGAAACGTTGTCCGATTCTGTGTAATGGCGCGAATAAGCCAGGGCGCACCGCTACTCTCCTCTCGAGTTCCGCACAGCCCTGGTCGATCAAGTAAAATCCCACATGCGCGGCACGATTATCGCTGCCTTTTCTGGCTGCCGTCCCCGCCAACTGGATAGCCTGGCTTGCCACTTCGCCCTCGGACAAAGCGCAACGTTTGGCGATTTTCTCGACCTGATGGCGATAGCGGTCGCGTGTCGCGAAATCCATCCCGGCATATGCTGCTCCCGGATCGCTACGTAACAATTGTTCCACCACACTCATGGATTCCACAAACTGACGCCAATCTGCTGCGCCGAGGAAACGCAGGCTGCCAATAGTATTGCTGATTGACACTTGATCGGCGGCTTGTTGCTGGTTTCCAGTCTGGATGAGTTGTTCGATAGTCAGGTTTGATTCAGCAAGCCGCTGTTCAATCCAAATTAGCGGCAGCGCTAGCGCGGCACCCTGTCCTTGCAGGCGACGCGCAAATTCAGAAACGAACGGCGTGGTCGTGGGGGGATTAGATCGCGCCATATCGGCAGTCAGCAGAATTAGGCTTTTGGGGTCGGTTTCCGCAATCACGATCATCTGATCTATCCAGGCATCGGCTAGATTTCGCTCGACTCTGCCGGTAGCGATGCGCACAGCGACGCGCCGCAGATTCTCGATCAACGCCAGTCTCAGCATGATCGGAATTGCCCACAACTCACCCAGGTCAAGTGGCGCAACCGTTTGGTAAGCCGCTACAAAACGGCTGAACGCTCTCCGATCCACTCTGCCATCGCCATGTGAAATAGCCTCCAGCGCGATAGCATAGACGCGCGGCAGCCCGGTTGCCGTGCCTTGAGCCAGGCGCGGTAGTTCCCGGCTGTAGCCCTTGGGCAAATGGCGCTTGGCCGTGCGGATCTGTTCTTCGATCAAGTAGAAGTTATCCAGCAGCCATTCTCCGGCCGGCGTAATACGGCGTTTCGCCGCGACCGCCGCAGTCAGCAGATTGCTCACGCTGACCAGAACCTCTTCGTTGGCCGCGAGTCTTGCCAGCAATGGATTCGGAGCACGTACCGAGGTCAACCTGTGCATGGCCGCAAGATTTTTGCCGTGCTGTTCCAGCTGATCTGCACTGAACAACTCCGAGCGTAGCGGAGGTTCTTCGTCGGGATAGATACATTGCGTGGTGCGTTCTCCCAGGCGCGTTTTTATTTGATGCACGAGACCGGAGAAATCGCTGCTACGATTTTTCAATTTGGCAATACCAATAATTTTTGCAACAGAATCGATTGCCCGGGTAGCGCGCTTCAATACGCCTCCGATTTCTGGCGCGATTTTGACTAATGCGTGTGTCGGCAGCACTGATACGCTGGCTCAGTCAGAAGCTGTACGCTCGAGATGAGAATAAACAAATAATAAACGTTAAACCCAGCGCAGTCTGTGCGCTATCGTACGTACCCTGCCCAGGATGCGTACCTAAGGAAATTCATCCCGGTTTTTTGAAATTCCTTGATGAAAATCAAGGAAAGCCTCCCCTGCAGCACATATAGTGGGCTTGCCACCCAAGGGGAGAATATTCATGAGAGCCAAATACAAGCTTGCAAGCACCATCATGGCAATTACCTGGGCTATGTTCGCATTGCCTTCAGCTAATGCCTTTGCCACAACCGAAGCCGCGTTGCCGATCATCAAGGAGAAGCTGGTCGCGCCACCTGCAGTGCCCCCGCAAATCACACGAAAGACTCCTGCGCGAGTGGTCGTGGATCTGACAATAGAGGAAGTCGAAAAGGAAATCGCCCCGGGAACCCGTTATACCTTTTGGACCTTTGGAGGCACTGTGCCAGGGAAGATGATCCGGGTACGCGAGGGCGATAGTGTGGAATTACACTTAAAAAATCTCCCCGGCAATAAACTGCCGCACAATATTGATCTGCATGCAGTCAGCGGCCCGGGCGGCGGTGCCGCGCAGACCCTGATCGCTCCAGGCAACGAAGCCATATTTACTTTCAAGGCGCTCGCGTCGGGCCTGTATGTATATCACTGCGCGACTGCACCGGTTGCCATGCACGTGGCAAACGGCATGTACGGCATGATATTGGTCGAGCCCAAAGAAGGCCTATCCAAAGTGGACCGTGAATATTATGTGATGCAGGGTGATTTTTATACATCCGGCGCCTATCGTGCCGAAGGCCTGCAAACTTTCGACATACAGAAGGCGATTGATGAAAAACCAACCTATGTCGTGTTCAACGGTGCTGACGGTGCGCTGACGGGTACACGCTCTCTCACCGCGAATACGGGTGAGAAAGTGCGGATATTCTTCGGGGTTGGCGGGCCTAACATCACGTCCAGCTTCCACGTGATCGGGGCCATTTTCGACAAGGTTTATACCGAGGGCGGTACACACTATCAGGAAAATGTACAAACCACGATGGTGCCCGCAGGAGGATCGGCCATTGTTGAGTTTGTGCCGAAAGTACCTGGAAATCTCACGCTGGTAGACCATTCTCTCACCCGCGCTTTCAACAAGGGCGCCATCGGCCTGCTGGCAGTCAGCGGCGCTGAGCAACCGGACATCTACAGCAAAGGCGTGATAAAACCACTGCCCGGCAGCCTGGCGAAGCCTGCCGCCACTGCAGCGCCTGTTCCAGCAAGTAGCGATACGCTCCTGGTCAAAGGCAAGGCAGTCTATGACCGTACTTGTGTTGCTTGTCACCAAGCGGATGGCAAGGGAGTCGCCACGGTGTTTCCACCTTTGGTAAATTCTGACTTTTTCCAGCAACGCCCTTATGAAATGGCGCACATTGTGTTGTATGGCCGTAGCGGGGAACTGGTGGTCAACGGCCAGCATTACAACTCGGTGATGCCACCGCAGAACCTCAACGATGAGGATATCGCAGCAGTGATCAATTACATCAGCGTCTACATGAACAACGGCAAAGCCATTCTCACCCCAGTGCAGGTCAAGGAAATGCGTCAGGTGAAACAACAGTGACAGCGATACCTCGATTCATCGTCGCCTTCCTCATATACGGGGGATTAACGATGGGCGCAACTGCAGCAGAGTACATTGCCTTACCGGGTGGTGAATTCCGCAGTGCATTACCGGTGGACGGGAAAACGGAGCCTGCAAAAATCGCACCCTTTCTGTTGCGAACGCGGCCCGTCAGCAATGCGGAATATCGCGACTTTGTAATAGCGCATCCTGCATGGCGCCGTGGCAATGTTCCTACGGTGTTTGCAGGAGCGGACTACCTTATCGACTGGGCCGGTCCGACGGATCCGGGCACACTTGATCCGTCGGGGCCGGTCACCGAGGTCAGCTGGTACGCAGCTACGGCATTTTGCGAAAGCGAACAGGCACGACTCCCTTTCTGGTACGAGTGGGAGTTTTCTGCCGCAGCGGATGAGACCCGCACCGATGCTCGCGATGATCCTGCATGGCTCAGCAAAATTCTTGCCTGGTATGCCCACCCCGCCACTTTGCCTCCACAGCAGATTGGTTTAACCCCTCCTAACCGTTACGGCATTTATGATATGCACGGACTGGTGTGGGAGTGGGTGGAGGACTTCAATGGGCTGTTTGTCAGTGCCGACAGTCGCGCCCAAGGCGAGCAAAAAAAACTCGAATTCTGCGGTGGTGCGGCTTTGTCGCTTGGTGATCGGAGAAATTATGCCGTGCTGATGCGGCTGGCCCTGCTGGCCGCAATGGAAGGTAATCAGACTGGCCGGTATCTCGGATTCCGGTGTGTTCGCGATCCTGTTGCAAGCAAACAAGGAAAAACGTCATGAATGCAGACAAAGTACTGAAACGAGTGCTACTGGCAGTAGCCTTAATCGTTGCCATGCCCTGTTCCTTAATGGCACAGGCGGCCGGCACCACTGATACAGCCAAGACGCTACCTGCAGACTCGCTCTACTGGCTATCCATGCCACTCACCGACTCGCAAGGCAAACATTTTAAATTGCGTGATCTGGCCGGACATCTGGTTCTGGTTACGATGTTCTATGGCGATTGCAATACCGCCTGCCCCATCGTGCTGGAAAATTTACAGCGAACGATTGCCGAGGTACAGCCTCGGGATAATAAACTGACTGTGTTGATGATCAGTCTGAACCCAACCCAGGATACGCCTGCCTCGCTAGCCAGGCTGGGCGAATCTCACCATCTGGACAAAAAGGTGTTCCGGCTTTCCATTAGCGACAACGATGCACATACCCGAGCCATAGCATCCGCGCTCGGCGTTAAATATCGCGTGCTGGGGGTTGGTGAAATCAACCATAGCACCCGCATTGTGCTGCTTGACGCGACTGGCAGGATCATTGCCAGCAGTACTCAACTCGGCGCGAAACCCGACCAGGATTTCCTAAAGCAGATACGTGCTGCATTAAAGCCGTCCTGATTGGCAACGTGTTTCCGGGGTGTGCTTTGTACTCAGTGGGCTGGAACACGGTTTGTCTGACTTAAACAGCAACTGCAATCAGCCATTCCGTTTCCAGGTAATGATGCGAAACACGGAGGCTTTGATTCCCGCTCACCGTCTCCGCTTCTACCAGCCGCAAACCAAGCCGCTTGCAGCTGGCTTCCAGTGCTGTCCACAACTCGAAGAAGCGTCTCTGTTTCACCGCCCCCCCCAATTGATTCAGTACCATACAGTCATTAGCACTGAAATATACTGCTGCAGCATCTTCCATACCCATTAACTCACGCACCTGTTCAATATCCACCCCCACCGGATGATTGCGGCACAGGGCAATGGCACACCAGCCGTTACGCCGCGCGAGATTGAAATGCAGCTGACCGGTGTGAGGTGCTGCGAGAGTGGGTTTGCCTTGGTTTTGCTCGGCGTAGCCGATGGCAGCCGGGGCGCAGCAGAGGTAGTGGCTGAGCACGGCTCGCAACAGCACGTGCGAAGCAATGAATTGCTGCGCAGTCACACGGTTGCCATAAGCCATGGCACGCTGCCGTTCGCTGGCGTCGAGACTCCCGGCCGGTGCGTCGTGCGGGAGCGGGACAGCGACATACGCAGCCCCGCCTGCCAGCTTTGGCAGAGATTCAGGGGTGAGGCCGAAATGGGCAAGCAGCGTGGCGCTATTGATCGTCAAGCAGCTTCTTTCTGCGCGGGGGCACCGATCCAATGGGTGTTTTCGGGCAGCGTTTCGCCTTTCATCATCAGTGACAGCGCACCCAGGCTGGAGCCGGGTTCCATCACGGTATCGTAGAGCACCACCCCGCTCTCGCCCACACTGCAATGATCGCCTACCCGCACATGGGACATTTTCATGATGCGGTCTTCGAATAGATGCGTTTGCAGCGACACATCGGGTGAAATGATGGCATCATTGCCGATATGCACCAAGTCAAATTCGGTGAAAAAGGTACTGGCAATGAAAGTGCGCTTGCCGACCTTGACACCGAATAATCTCAATATCCAGCCGGCAAACGGCGTACCCAGCAATGGTGAAAGCAACAAGGGGGCTGCTGTATTCTCATATAGGCCGGTAACGAATTCGGAACGCCGTACGAAGTGGCTCCACAGCGGTGCGATACGCGGCCGGTACGTGCCGACCATGAGCCATTTGATCGCCGCGGCGAACAGGGTAATGGCGACCACAACAGCAATCGATACCAGCGGCAACAACGCCAGCACAATGGGCAGATCGTAAGTATCGTCGAGCCAGTCCTGGGCATGCAATATCACGGCCACAGCGCCAAATGATAATGCAGCCGGCAGAATAATCCGCAGCAGTTCATAGGCATAGCGCATGGCGACTTGGCGACGGCTGGGACGATAGGTATCTGTTTCGCTGAACCCTTCCACAATCTGCCGGCGCGGCAAAAAGAAACTCGGCAAACCGACCCAGGCACTACCGGCCGCCATGGTCTGGCGCGGGGGCGTGGACAATACGCCGATCAGGCTGCCGTCCGGTACGGTTGCACCCACAGGCAGTGCAGCGGCATTGCCAATGAATGCACGTGCGCCGACGCGTACCGGTTGCAATGTGACGAGGCCATGATGAACGCGTGCAGCGCCGATTGAAACCTGGTCGGCCAGAAACGTTTCCTCTCCGATTTCGAGCAGGTCCGGCGTGATATTGGAAACAGTGGAAATTTCTGCGCGCGCCCCGATTTTGGCGCCCAGCATGCGCAGGAACGGTGGCAGATAAAGGGTCGCGTACATACCCTGATTGAAAAGCAGGCTGGTTTCGGCAAGCTTGTCCACCAGCCATTTGCGCAGATAAAAAGCGGATTCAACCGGATACACGCCCGCTTCCATCTTCGGCAGGATCAGTCTTTTGAGTGCCACTACCAGCGCCGACAAGGCGATGACGTACAGCAGGCCTGCGGGCAGCAAGGCCGTGAGATAACCGGCAACGCCGGCATGGTGAGTCAGGAACAGGATCAACGCCAGCCCGGGTACGATCGCCAGTGCAGGTACCAGGGGCAGGACGGTGAGCGCGGCGATCCAGTAACCGGCAAGCATGGACCAGCCGGTCAGCGGTTTGGCTGCGCGTGCCTGATCGCCATTCAACAGGATTGAGGATAAACCCACTGGCCGGGCAGGCGAGCCCTCCCATGCCTCGTTGGCGGGGATCATCGCACCGGTGGGCAACAGCGATTTTTCCAGCAGCGCCGCGTTATCGCCAATCTGTGTATGAATACCCACCACAGCCTGACTGCCGACGTGGCTGCCTGTACCCAGTACGATAGGCCCGAGTTCCAACTGGCCGTCTCGTACCGCATAGCCGAGCAACTGGGCATTGTGGTTGATGCTGGCATCCGCACCGATTTCCAGCATGTCAAAAGCACTGATCTGCTGGGTTCCGATGTGGCTATGTTTGCCAACCTTGGCGCCCATCAAACGCAGATACAAACGCATCAGCGGGGAACCGGCAATCAGATGCAACGGTACCAGTGCCGCGACCCGATTGGTCAGCCAGAAGCGGAAATAATAGCTGCCCCAGAGCGGGTAGCTGCCCGCACGGTAACGGCCGATCACCAGCCATTTCACAGCCGCTGCCAGGATGATGGTGAGCACCGGATAGGTGAGCGCGATCAGGCTTACCGTACCCAACAGACCCACTGCCTGCATCAGGCCGTTCTCGGTGAGGATGACGCCGCCGACAATGGCCAGCATCAATGCCGGCAGGAAAAACAGCGCGTAGAGCGCCAATGCTTGTCCTGTTCCAGTCAGGAAATAGCGCAGATTACGCAGCCAGTCAGGTGTTGCAGCAGTATGCGTGATGAGAGCCAATGCGCTCGCTTGTGGACGTGCCTTGGTCAGATAATGAGCCAGGCGCTGCACGGTAGGATGGGTATAAAGATCCGACAGGCTGACATGCGCCATGCCAGGATGTTTGCGTAGCTGCGACACGGCCAGCGCAGCAAACAACGAATGTCCACCCAGATCGAGAAAGAAATCATCTGCGGCAGATACTTTGGTCAGCCCCAGCACCTCCCCCCAGACGCCTGCAATGGTGGTTTCCAGCGTGCCCTGCGGGGCAATAATCCGGTCGCTGGCAACCAGACGGTGGAATCCGGGTTGAGGAAGCGCATTACGGTTGATCTTGCCACTGGATAGCGTGGGCAGGTCACCCACAATCTCGAAGTATGCCGGGATCATATAGGCTGGCAAATCCTGACGCAGCAGTGCCGCCACGATCTTGTGATCGATAGCGTTGCTGTTTTTCGGCACAATATAAGCCACCAGCTCTTCGATGCCATCGTCCTGTTTGGCAACGGTAACGGCAACAGCCTGAATGTCGGGCGCGCGCAGCAATACCGATTCGATCTCGCCCAGTTCGATGCGATAACCGCGTAATTTTATTTGCAGATCGGCACGTCCCAGGTATTCGATTTCGCCTTCCGGATTAAGCCGGCCCAGATCGCCGGTACGATAGAGGCGCTCGGGCTCCAGTGACAAGGGGTTCGACAGGAAACATTCGGCAGTCAGTTGAGGGCGATTGGTATAGCCACGCGCCACCCCCACACCGCCGATATAAATTTCACCGATGGCCCCGTCCGGTACAGGTTGCATCGCCTCGTCCAGCAAATAAATCGTGTAGGTGGGCAACGCCCGGCCGATAGTCACCGGCTTGTTCGGGGAAAGCTCGGCCCAGGTAGCCGACGCGGTGGCTTCGGTCGGGCCATAAGTATTGATAAAGCGCAGCCCCGGGCGTGACCAGCGCTTGACCAGATGAAGCGGGCAGGCCTCACCGCCTACATTGATGAACCGCAGCGTGGGTATGTTTTTATCGATCAGGGATAGCAAGGTGGGTACGGTACACAACACCGTCACCTGATTCGCATTGAGGAAATCCGCCAGGCGGTCGCCCAGCGCCGCTTCCTTGTCCGCAGGGCCGGCAATGAGTGCCGCACCGGCGTTGAAAGTCGTCCAGATTTCCTCAATGGAAAAATCAAATGAGATGGACAGTCCCTGATATACACGGTCTGACTGTTCGATGCCGTAAATCCCGGTGGCGACCTGAATGAAATTGATCGCGCTGCGATGCTCGACTTCCACCCCCTTGGGTTTGCCGGTCGAACCAGAGGTATAGATGATGTAGCACAGCATGCGTTCCAGATTATCCGGCAGCTTGCTGGCTAGACGGGTGGCAGGAAGCGCGCGCAGGCGCTCGGTTTCCTTGTCCACCAGCAGACAGCTGCATGGCAGATCGGTTAATAATTGCACGTAGCGTGAATGGCTGACCAGCATGCTGAACGCGGCATCTTCCGCAATATAAGCGATACGTTCGGCGGGAAAGCTTGCATCCAGTGGTACGTACGCAGCCCCGAGCTTGAGGATGGCAATCACCGAGGCATAGGTTTGCAAAGAGCGGTCCAGCAGAACTCCAACTTTATCGCCCGCTCCTACCCCATGGCTATGTAGAAGCCAGGCCATGCGATTGGCAAGCCAATCCAGTTCCAGGTAAGTGTATTCAACCCCTTCGCATACCAATGCGATACGATTGGGTGCGGTATCGACGGTATTTTCAAATAACTGATGCAGACCCTCGGTATGCTGCGCTTGAGGGTGGAGAAATATCCTTGACGCAGCATCGGCTGCTGTCTGAAAAACCTGCGAATTCATTTGTCGCTACCTAAAATTTGGACTGGCACGGCTATTAACGAGCCAGCAAGCTAAAGGTTTACACGACCATGTTAAATAAAGGTTTCTGTGTCACCGTGTATCCATACCGGTGTCCCTGCCGGGATGCGGTCAAACAAATCCGCCACATCCGCATTATTCATGCGGATACAGCCATGCGACCCGGGCACACCCATCGGCTGGTCATCCGGTGTGCCGTGAATGTAGATATAGCGACGCATGGTGTCCATGTTACCCAGACGATTAAAACCGGGTTCTCTGCCTGATAGCCAAAGTATCCGGGTCAATATCCAGTCGCGCCCTGGACATTGCGCGGCCAGCTCCGGCGACCAGATTTCACCGGTAGGACGGCGACCAACGAACACGGATCCAAGTGGCAGGCCAGCACCTATTTTGGCGCGCACCATATGCTGTCCGCGTGGGGTTTGATAACTGCCAAATAGCTCGCCAGCCCCGTTGGCTGCGGTGGAAACCTTGTAATGCCGGAGCAATTGATCAGCCTCATCGAACAGATCAAGCGTTTGTGCGGGGAGGGAAATCTCGATTTTCATGCTTGTTTAGCCATTAAGCGTCGTTCAGTGAAAAAATCTGACAGCATTGCTCCGCATTCAGCAGCCAGCACTCCGCGGGTCACGCTTGCATGGTGATTCAGGCGTGGTTCAGCAAACAGGTTCAACACGCTGCCTGCCGCACCCGTCTTGAGATCCGCTGCGCCGAATACCACCCGCGCCACGCGCGCATGCATGATTGCCCCTGCACACATTGCACAGGGTTCCAGCGTCACATACAAGGTCACACCTGGCAGCCGATAATTGCCGAGCTGTTGCGAGGCATCGCGCAGTGCCATCATCTCTGCATGGGCAGAAGGATCGTGGCGTGAAATCGGGGCATTATAACCGCGGCCGACAATGACATCGTCCAGCACCACGAGCGCCCCCACCGGTACCTCGCCAGCATCCCATGCCTGGCGTGCCAGTTGTAGTGCCTTATGCATATAAAATTCATCATCCATGAACAAATGATAGCGTTTGCCCGACCATACTGGTTAGGTAAATTTGTTACAATAAACCCGTTGCATAAAAGTTCGTGAGTCTCTGCTGTGCTGAAAGTCAGTCAGCCCCTCAATCAATATGAGTGTTGCAGCCACCTATTTCCGAGCATAAATCGTTTACGGTTTTTTTCATTCGCGCATATAACGCGAGCCTCTGTTTCCAAATTGCACTTTTTGGGTAAGTCATGCCCTAAAAGGCTGTATTAATGAATTCAGCGTGCCGCACAGGCATCGATTTGCATAAACAATCGTATTGGAGTCAAACCATGAACATCCGACAGATGCTGCCATTATTTTGCCTTTTAATTTCATCCGCACACGCCGATCAGATAACACTCAGCAATGGTGACCACATCAGCGGGAAAATCCTGCGCATGGAAGCTGGAAAACTGACACTCAAAACCACATGGAGCATGCCTGAAAAAGAAATTACTGTGTCATGGTCTGCAGTCAGGCAAATCAAATTAAGCAAGCCCGCGCATGTTGTATTGCAGACGGGAGAATTCGATGGCACGGTTGAATCCGATAGCCAGGGGAAAATGCAGATTGCAACCGGGCCAACAAAAGGTGAGCAATTACGTCGCGATGACATTGTGGCGATCAACCCGGTAAAACCAGTCGATCCGGATACCTTTAAGTATTCCGGCCGACTGGATGCCGGACTTGGTTTTGCGCGGGGCAATACGGAAACCAGCAATTACTACTTCGGCGGGCAGATGAAGGCGGAAAATCGCTTGAATCGCACTATTGTCAAAGGCGATTTGCGTCATGAGACCGGTGCCAATTCCGTTGTGACCACAGACCGCAGCCGTCTTTCCGGAAAATATGATCGTTTTCTCAGTAAACGCCACTATCTCTACACCCAAGGCATCCTGGAACAGGATAGGCTCGCCAGCATCAACTTACGCACGACTTTGGGTGCCGGATCGGGTTACCAAGTATATCGTGGTGAAAACCTGAATCTGGGGCTGGAAAGTGGCTTGAGTGCGATTCGTACCAACTTCAAGAATGCATCCACGGTAAATGAAGCCGCGCTGCGCCTTGCTGTGGAATATGATCAATATTTCTGGAACAGGAGCTTGAAAGTAGAAAATTCCAGCGAGGTATTCATACCCGTGACCAGTTATGATGATTTGCTCTTGCGCAGCAAGACCGCGTTGCTGATCCCCGTTGGAAAAAGCATTACCACCGGCCTGACATTTACTGTCGACTGGGATCACAAGCCTGCTGCGGGGAAAAAATCCCTGGATACAAGTCTGCAAGCCACACTGGGATATGGGTTCTGAACATAGGCCCCGGAAAAGCATTCTAGGGCATTGATATCTGTTTTTTGCGCCGCCAGAAACGGCCCATCAATGGCTTGACACTAATACCATGGAGAAGAATGGAGAGCGCGACCACAATCAGGGTCATCTGGATTAATTCCAGCGCCAGTGTTTTCGGTAAACCATGCTGTATGGCGTACATCAGATAATAGAGTGAACCGATCCCGCGTACCCCGAACCAGGCGGTCATGCCACGTATCCGCCATGGTGTACGCGTACCTATCAGGCCGATCAGGACACTGAGCGGACGCGCTACCACAAATAAAAACAGGGCGAGCCCCACTGCCTCCCAACTCCATGAATTTATAAACAGCGTGCCACCGATCAACAAAATCAGGATGACTTCCGAAAGTCTCTCCAGGTGCTCCTTGAATACCAGGGAGCCTTCGCTCACGGTTGGCTGTGGTTCTGGGTCAGGCGCAGCATTTGTATCTGTGCGTATAATCTCCTGAGTTGTACGCCCAATATTGCTGATCAGCGCTTTTTTTGCCAGCTTCAGTTCTGTCTGGCGTAACGCAACGGCGGCGAAAAAAACTGCCAGAAATCCCCAGGCATGTACCAGCACAGCCAAACCATATACCACACCAATCAACCCGAGGCCGAGAAAATCATCCATCAGCTCGTGATTCAGAGGGGCGCGGCGCAATTTCCAGCCTAAACGTGCCAGGCCAATTCCGGCGACCACCCCGATGGCAATACCAGCCAGCGTGGCCCATAACACATCAACCAATATCCAGTTCAGGGAAAAATCACCCAGTTCGTGCAGTCCCAGCAACCCCATACCCAGCATCACGAACGGAAAAGCACTGCCATCGTTCATGCCTGCCTCACAGGTCAGGGTAAAACGTAACTGATCCCGATCTCCGGGATGCCGGATTTGCACATCGGTTGCCAATACTGGGTCGGTTGGGGCCACAATTGCACCAAGCAGCACGCCTGCTCCCAACGGCAACCCCATCACATAATAGGCAAAGGCTGCAATCATCGCGACAGTCAGGGACATGGACACGGTCGCCAGCAGGATTGGCGCGCGCCAGCGGGAAAAGCTGAACGGCACCGGCATTTTTACACCGGCGGAAAACAGCGAAATCAATACCGCCACTTCAGTCAAGGCCTCCAGTAATGCCGATTCCTTGAGTGGGTTGAAATGAAATAAATTGAGTATGGTCGGGCCGACCAGCACACCCACGGCCAAGTAGATGATCGCTGAAGTGATCGGCAAACGCTTGAGTATGGAAGTGGTCAGCCCCATGGTAAGCAGTAAACCGCCTACCAACATGAACCACTGCGCGTTTGTCATTGTTGTAACTGCTGTATTCAAGAGTGATATTGTTTGGGGAGAGAGCCGGGAATTGTGTCACATATTTACTTTCTCGGGCATTGAGACACGCAGGAAAATGCGATGTTCAATCCAGCGCCGGACTCGGCAGGATTGATTTCTGACCATAATCACCTATGGTATTAAGATCGTACGGGTTCTTTAATTCAATGACTAAATCCATGCAGCGCCAATAATTTTTTGGAAAGCAAAAATAATGTCATCGCAAGACGCTGGCAGTGCCGACAATAATCATTTTTACTATCGACATACTCTGGCGATGCGAATGATGCACTGGATCGGTGCAATCGCTTTTTTCTTGCTGCTGATGAGCGGTTTGCAGATTTTTAATGCCCATCCGGCACTAAACTGGGGGGAATCATCCTACACAGGTCGGCCTCCAGTACTGGAAATGGGTGCCAAACAAACCAACCAGGGCAATATCATCGGTGTGACCACTATTTTTGGCCATGAATTCAATACCACCGGTATATTCGGGTGGACCGAGGGCGCAGATGGAGAACTGACTGCACGCGGGTTTCCTGCCTGGATAACGCTGCCGGGCACGCAATGGCTGGCCATGGCACGCCGCTGGCATTTTTTCTTTGCCTGGGTGCTAGTGATTGATGGTGTCGCTTATTTACTTTATTCATTGTTCAGTCATCATCTGAGGCGCGATCTGGTGCCAACCCCGCGCGACTGGCGCTCAATCAGGCAGTCCATCAAAAATCATTTACGCTTACATCACCCTTCCGGCGAGGCTACTCGACGCTACAACATTCTTCAGAAACTGGCTTACCTGAGCGTCATCTTCGGATTGTTTCCGCTAATAATTTTGATGGGCTGGGCCATGTCGCCGGGGTTGGATGCATTGATCCCGGGTTGGGTCGATATTGTCGGAGGGCGACAATCGGCACGTACCATCCATTTCATGGTGGCCTGGGCGTTGGTGGTGTTTGTATTGATTCACCTGTTCGAGGTCATGATTAGCGGCGCATGGAATAATCTGCGATCAATGATTACCGGACACTATCGCGTCACTGCCGAGGAGCCTGATCATGACCGCGAATAAGGCCAATCGACGCACCTTTCTTCTACGCGCGTTGACTTCAGGCAGTGTATTGCTGTTGTCTGGATGCGAGCGGCTGTCGTATAGCGAATGGTTCCCGAAGGTTCTCGATAGCGCAGAAAAACTCACTTATGCCACTCAGCGCCTGATTACACCGCGCAAGGCCATGGCCCAGGAGTTCACCGCAGCCGATTTGTCGCCAGCGTTCCGCAGCAATGGCACTTCGAATCCTGAAAACCTCCATTATCAGGCGCTTGCGGCCAACAATTTTGCCGATTATCGATTGCAGGTTGGCGGGTTGGTGGCGCACCCAGCTACGTTTTCACTAGCCGACTTGCATAGCCTGCCCAGTCGCACGCAGATTACCCGCCATGACTGCGTGGAAGGCTGGAGCGCGATAGGCAAATGGAAAGGCACGCCATTGAGCATGGTGCTCAATCAGGTGCAACCTAAACCAGAAGCACGCTATGTCGTGTTTTACTGTGCCGATCCGATGGATGCACAAGGCACGCGCTATTACGAGAGCATCGATATGGACGATGCACGTCATCCGCAAACCATACTCGCCTATGAATTGAACGATCAGCCTTTGCCTATTGCCAATGGCGCGCCAATTCGCGTCCGTATCGAGCGACAGCTTGGTTACAAGATGGCGAAATATATTACCGGCATTCTGCTTGTAGACAGCTTTGCCAGTATCGGGGGTGGAAAAGGCGGCTACTGGGAAGACCAGGGCTATGAATGGTATGCGGGAATTTGATCAGGGTTGAATACTTGATCGGGACGGTAAAGGCCTGTCAACCCGCTTTTTCCATCTCTGGCTGATATGTTCCGTAACGTGCGAAACCATTTAGCTTGGCACGCTGATGCAGCGCCTGTTGTGCGACGAGCACATTTTCCGCCCTGCCCGACCAGGCTTGAAGGACCGGTTCCTGTAGGGCACGTCCGTAGGAAAAAGACAGTGCCCACGGCTGACCGGGAAACAAAGCGTTCATCGCGCTCAAATTAGCGGTGGCCTCCGTGGGACTCAAGCCTCCCGACAGGAAATTGATACTTGGCACTGCAGCAGGCACCGTGCGTCGCAGTACCTTGATTGTGGCCTCGGCAATTTGCTCGGGGGTAGCCTTGGACGGATGCAGTTTGCCGGGCAACACCATATTGGGCTTGAGTATCATGTATTCCAGCATTACCTTGTGACGATACAGTGCTTGAAATACGGCATGCAGCACTGCCTCAGTCACCTCAAGACAGCGTACCAAACTATGCTCCCCGTCGATGAGTACCTCGGGCTCGACGATGGGAACAAAACCTTCTTCCTGACAAACGGCAGCATAACGCGCCAGCATCTCTGCGTTGGCATCCATGCCAAGCTGAGTAGGATTGACGGTACTGATGGCATAGACTTCGCGCCACTTGGCGAAACGTGCTCCCTGTCCTTTATAAACCCTGAGGCGTTCAGCCAAGCCATCGAGGCCTTGGGTAATCTCGTCCCCAGGCGAGTGGGCTAGTGGTATCTTGCCTTTGTCGACCTTGATGCCCGGTACAATATTCTGACGTGACAGGACTTCGGGTAGCGGCGTGCCGTCATCGGCACGCTGTTCAAGCGTTTCTTCGAATAAAATAACGCCGCTAATGTATTTATCAATTTCTGGCGTAGTGAACATCAACGAACGATAGGCACGACGAGACGCCTCTGTGGATTCAACGCCGATCGGTTTAAAGCGCTTGGCTATCGTGGGCAGACTTTCATCCGCAGCAAGTATTCCCCTACCCGGTTGCACCATCGCCGTGATGGTCGCCTGCAGTTCCGCTTTAACGCTCATGCTGTGCCTTGTAATGATGCTGATCAATCGAAGATATGCAACTGGTTACTGCCGTCACTTAATCAGCGAGTCTGTGCAAGCGCCAAATCATGCGCTGCTATATGCTTTTGAATCCTGGAGTGAGCAAAATTCTGCGGCAAGGTCTTTTGTTCGATAGAGAATCGGGATAAACCAATCGTATTGAGGCTTGTAGGGCTCGCACAGCAGCAGCCCCTTCTCTCTTTCGGCCCATTTCAGGAATTCAGTGATGATTTTTGTCGTTTCGCTGACCTGTTTGCTGTGAAAAGAAGACAATTTGGTATCCGATACAGCAACAGGAAAAAAATTGGCAACCATTTACATACCCTCCAGTAATGACAGTTGGAACAGCTGGACGTGATTACGCAGCCGAATAGTAAATGTAGACCATCAATTTGCACTCTGCCATGACAAAAATATAATATATTTATTTCATCCGGCACAACATGGTTTGATTCAACGCAAGGTCACCAGTTCTTCCGCACTGGTCGGGTGTATCGCGACCGTATTATCAAAATCCGCTTTGGTCGCACCCATGCGAATTGCCACGGCAAAACCCTGCATCATTTCATCCGCACCGTCGCCAATGATGTGGCAACCGATAATTTTCTCGTCTACCCCTACCGTTATAAGGCGCATGGCAGTTTTGACCTTGCGTTGTGTGAAAGCATGAAACATGGGGGTGAAACGCGTCTGATATACCTTTACCGCATCACCATGGATGTCACGTGCCTGGGTCTCACTCATGCCGATGGTTGCTATGGGAGGATGGCTGAATATGACCGAGGGAATATTGGTGTAGTCGAGATGACTATCCGGTTTCCCACCAAACAAGCGGTCGCTGAGCCTGCGCCCGGCGGCAATGGCAACGGGGGTCAAGGCAACACGCCCACTGACATCACCCACAGCATAGATGCCGGATATCACGGTATTCTGGTACTCATCAGTACGTACATAACCCTGTTTATCCGGGATGATGCCTGCTGCTTCAAGATTCAGATTTTCAGTGTTCGGTGCACGTCCGATCGCCCAGATCAGGGTATCGAAACCTGGATTATTGCGCTCATCTTCGCAACGCAGGGTAAGTTTTCCGGATTCACGCACGACTTCAATGATCTGGGTACGCGGCAGGATTTCGATCCCGTCCTCAAGCATCTCTTCCATCAATGCTTCACGCAGCATCGCATCAAACTGATCCAGGAAATGTCCGCGCCGGAGCAGCAGGGAAACGTCACTACCCAGCGCTTTCAGCATTCCTGCCAGTTCGACAGCGATATAACCCGCGCCTACGATAGCAACACGTTTTGGACGCTGTTCCAGCTCGAAAAACCCGTCTGAAGTGATGCCCAATTCTGCGCCGGGAATTCCCGGCACTACTGGTCTTCCACCAGTAGCGATCAATATGTGCTCCGAAGTATACTGCTCCCCATCAACTTCAACAGTATGGGCATCCACAAAGCGGGCTGAGCCGTGTACAAAACTCACTTTGTTGTCTTCCAGCGTAGTCTGGTAGTGTCGGTTCAGATTCTGGATGTAAGTATCACGCGCCTGCTTCAACTTTGGCCAGTGAAACTCGTGCCCGGTCAGCTCGAATCCATAATCTTCAGCGTGCTCCAGTGCATGGGCGAGTGCCGCCCCATTCCACATGACTTTTTTGGGCACACATCCGACATTGACGCAGGTACCACCCAGTCGGGCTTTCTCAATCACGGCACATTTTGCACCGTGGCGTGCTGCACGGTTGGCAGCGGCGATTCCGCCACTGCCGCCACCAATTGCCATAAAATCGAAATGGTTTGACATTGTTAACTCCAGGTTGGCTGTCGGCGCGACTATTTTTTTACGCTGCGGAACATTTCATTCAGCAGATGCGGCGATGGTGCCCCGTCCACAATATGTACCTTGCCCGAGGCCTCGCGGAACATTATTACCGGAACGCCGGGCATGCGAGTCTGCTTGAACAGCTCGGCATTGTGCAGTAAATGTTTGGTGGATTGTGTGGATGGAATGATCTCTGCGATGCCTCCAAATTTAGGCGCCGGGCCAAATTCATCTTCGTTTTGATGGAATGCCGCCAACGGGTCCTTCGATTCCAGAATAGCGGCCGCTTTGCCTGCGCTGCTAGGCATCAGTATGCCTACTGGGATCCAGCGAAGTTGCAGGCCATCCTTACCGATCCAGGAACGGGTCGCCTGGTAGACTTTATGGCAATAAGGGCATTCCGGATCAAAGAAAATATATACCAGGCGTGGTCCATGTCCCTCCGCTATCCAGGTGGCGTCTTTTGCAGCATTCAGGGTTTTGTCCAGCGCCAACTGTTGCGCAGACTGGCTGGGACCATCTGCTGCAAATGACTGCGTCGCAACCGCCAGTGCCAGCACACTCAAAAGCAACATGCCAACAAGTGGTAAAAGCGCCTTTCTGATCATGCCGATTCCCTGCATTTCCGGCTGGAACGATGCATTGTTTTCCAAAGTATTCTCCAATGATAATAAAATCGATATTACGGTTAATTCAAGATTGACATTCGGATAGCTGAAAAGATCGTACCGATCCTTCAGTTAGAGGAAGTATTTTTTAGTCGGACACGAATGTCTTTTCTTACAAGGCTTGCCCGGCCAGTCTTGCTCCTGAAGTGATTCTGATTAGTGTGCAGCCGAAGCTTCTACAGACGGCGGCGTTGCCTTGGCCGGGCGTGCCAGCCAGATCAAGCCGATGAGTCCGATAAACAACAGTGCGGAAACCCAGAATAGTTCGTCTGCCGCCAGGGTGAACGCCTGTTGATTGATGAGGTTGTTAATCTGGCCCAACGCTTGTTGCTGGCTCATACCGGAATCAGTCAATTGTCGGATTGTGGCCTGAGTCGTCGGGCTGGCGTAATTAATGTGATCCACTAGAGAGGCATGATGAAAAGTTGCGCGATTTTCCCACAAGGTGGTGTAAATGGAGGTGCCAATAGCCCCGGCAGTAATCCGCGCAAAATTCGACAAACCCGAAGCAGCCGGAATTTTATCCGGCGTCAATCCGGAAAAAATCAGCGTCATCAATGGGACAAAAAAAGCCGCCACAGCGATGCCTTGAATCAGGGACGGAATCATGATGGTTATGAAATCCGTCTCTACTGTAAATCGGGAGCGCATCCACAGTATCAAGGCAAAAACAATGAAGGCGAAACTGGCAAATAGGCGCGGGTCATACTTGTGAACATTTTTTCCTACCCAGGGTGAAAACAGGATTGCCAGCAGGCCGACCGGTGCCAATACAGCCCCGGCAATGGTGGCGGTATAACCCATGTCTTGCTGCAACCACAGGGGCATCAGCACCACATTGCCAAAAAATACGCCATAGCCTACAGCGAGTGCCAGCGTTCCCGACCAGAAATTACGGCGACGCAGCAAACTCAGATCGACAATGGGATGGGCCTCGGTTAATTCCCAGATCAGGAAAAAACAGAAACCCACGGCAGCCACAATGGCAAGAAACACAATTTGCGTGGAAGCAAACCAGTCCAGCTCATTACCCTTGTCCAGCATGATTTGCAGAGCACCAACCCAGATCATCAAGGCCGCCAGGCCAACGTAATCAATTGGTACCTGACGCGTGGGTGTTTCCCGGGTCCGGTACAACATCCAGGTCACACTCGCGGCAAGGAGTCCAACCGGGACGTTGATATAGAAAATCCACGGCCAGGAAATATTATCGGTAATCCAGCCGCCCAGCAGTGGCCCGACAACCGGTGCAATCAACGTCGTCATCGACCAGATTGCCAATGCCGATCCAGCCTTGGCTTTCGGATAACTCGCCAGCAATAAGGATTGCGATAGCGGGATCATGGGGCCTGCTACCGCACCCTGAATCACCCGAAATACAATCAGCATACCCAGGCTGGTAGCCATGCCGCACAACCATGAGGCGGTAACGAACAGCAGGATGCTGGTGACGAACAGCCGTACTGCACCAAAACGCTGGGTCAGAAATCCGGTTAATGGGACTGCGATTGCATTGGCTACTGCGAACGATGTAATGACCCAGGTGCCCTGGCTGGCACTCACAGCCAAATCTCCGGAAATTGCCGGAATTGACACATTGGCAATCGAGGTATCCAGCACGTTCATGAAGGTTGCCAGCGCCAACGCAGTGCTGGCCAGAACCAGCATGCCACCCTTCAGTGGCGCTGGTCCAGCACCAGGCCCTTGTCCTGTTGTCTGGAGTGGATTACCGGCGTCAGACGGTGTTGTCATTTCGATTATTAGAGGTTTGGAGCCTTGCGTATATCCGGGTGAGCTGATTTTTCGCCCAGATTGTTCGATATGATCTTGTTAACAAGTATGTCGGCAGCGTGTTCAAAATTGCTGTACACCGCAGTTTCAGCCACCATTTTCCCGGGTGAGGCAGTTGCCAGCATGCTGCCATCCAGATTCGAAACATCTACGGTTGCTTCCATGGATAAGCCGACGCGCAAGGGATGTGCGGACACTTCTTCAGGATCGAGCGCGATACGCACTGGAATGCGCTGCACCACCTTGATCCAGTTACCCGTGGCATTCTGCGCCGGCAACAAGGCAAAGGCGGCACCGGTGCCTGCTCCCATGCCCAATACATGGCCATGATATATCACGCTGCTGCCGTATAAATCAGCATGCAGACTGACTGGCTGGCCGATGCGCATCTTGCGCAACTGGGTTTCCTTGAAATTGGCATCCACCCAGACTTGCTTCAGCGGAATAAGCGTCATCAGTGTGGTGCCAACGGCCACGCGCTGGCCGAGCTGGACAGCCCGTTTGCCAACATAGCCGTCCACTGGCGCTAAAATCGCATCACGTTTTAAGTCCAGGTAAGACTGGCGAACCTGGGCCGCGGCGGCCATCACCTTCGGATAGTTACGCACTGTGACACCAGTCGTCAGTACCTGATTGGACAGTAGCTGTTCTTGTGCGGCATTCAGCTGTGCTTTGGCAACAGCGACATGGCTACGCGCATTGTTGGCTGCTGTCTGAGCGTGTTGTAATTCCTCTTGCGATACAGCACCTGAGCCTGAAAGCTTTTGCCGGCGTAGCAAATCGGTTTGGGCGCTAGTCAGATCAACCTGTGCCTGGCTTAATTCTGCACGATAGCGGCTCACAGCCGCGGTCAGACTGCCATTATTCGAATAAACCGTACGCACTTCACGTACGGTTTGGGCAAGCTGGGCTTCGGTCGCTTGCAAATGCAACAGGGCATTCGTGCCATCCAGCTGGGCTAATACGTCTCCTGCTTTCACATAATCTGTTTCGCTCGCACCAATTGCAACCACAGTACCGGCCACCTGTGGCGTAATTTGTACGATATCTCCGGCCACGTAAGCGTCATCGGCATATTCAAAATGGCGCCCCAAAATGTACCAATGCACAGCGTAAGCGATTGCTGCCAGTACGCAGACGGCAACCAGAATCAGCAGCCATTTCTTACGCTGCCGCGGTTTTCCCTGGGGGCTGGCTGGTTGTTCAGCTATGGTCTGCTCACTCATTCTGGTTCCCCGTATGGCGGCGATTGTTGGATAATTGATGCGCTTTATCTGTCACGACGTAGCCTCCGCCGAGCGCCTGCATCAGCGCCACATCAATTTCATAAACACGGGCTTGCAAGCCGATGAGTGTGCGGCGTTGTTGCTGCACAGCATTCTCGGCAGTGAGTAGATCCAGATAGTTGGTCAGACCACCTCGATACCGCGCCAATGCCAGGTCATACGCACTGCTCACCGCAGCTTGAGCTGATAGTTGTTCCTTCAATTGGGCTTGCAACGCGTGCCAGGAGGACAGTTGATCAGCCACATCCCGCATCGCGTTCAATACGGCCGCGTTATAACTTTCAATGGCGGCATCCGCGCGCGCTGTATTCCCTTGAAGCCTGGCGCGCAGCAGACCGGCATCAAAAATCGGTAAGCTGAGTGCCGGCCCGACACCAAACGTACGGCTTCCTGCGCTCAACCACTTTGACAAACCAAGTGACTCGAAACCGATAAAGGCGTTGAGGTTAATGTTGGGATAAAATTCCGCGCGCGTTTCCTGTATGCCATGCAGTTCACTCTCTACACGCCAGCGTGCGGCAACAACATCCGCACGGTGCCCCAGCAACTCGGCAGGAAGGTGGCTGGGTGCCGTGGGCAGTGTCACAGTGGGCAAGTGTGCGGCCAGGCTGTCCGTAGCATTGGGTTCTTCACCCAGCAAGGTAGCGAGGCCATGCCGGGCGAGTGCGACCTGTTCATCCAATGCCGCCAGATCACGACGGATTTGCGGCACTTCGGCTTGAGCCTGACGCTGTGCCAGTGTGGTATCCAGACCGGCAGTGACGCGCTGCTTGACCAAATCCAGTGCGTGTTCACGTTGCCGCAACATGGCACGATTCAGATTTTGTTGCATCTGCAAACGCGCCAGGTTGAAATATTGTTGCGCAACATTGGCCGCCACCAGCACGCGCGCCGCCTGCGCATCCGCTTCTGCTGCCCGGGTCTGGCCAATTGCCGCATCCAGTGCGGCGCGATTCTTGCCAAACAGATCGAGCTGCCATTGACCGGTCAATTGAGCGGCATTCATCGTCACCGTACTGCCTCCCAGCGGAGGCGGATAAACACTGGTTGCGCTCAGTCGTTCCCGTGTTGTTTTGGCTTCACCATTCAACTGCGGGTAGCGCGCACTGCCAATTGCAGTCGCAGACGTTTGCGCCTCGATGACGCGGCTCTGAGCAATTTTGAGACTGGGGTTGGCAATAATGGCTTGCTGAATCAGCGCGTCCAGCTGCGTATCGGTATATCCTTCCCACCAATTTTTACTGGGGAACACATCGGAATTAACGCCATGTTGCGCGGCTGAACTCAGTAATTGAGGTTGCAGCATTTTCGCCTGAGTATGGATTCCGGCAAAACTCGCACACCCGTCAAGCCCCAGAAGCAAGAGGGTCAAACCCAGCGCGGGTATCGTGCGATGCATAGTGAATACAAATTTCATATGGTACTGTTTGATGTACCGCCATTCGCCGTGAAACGACGCAGCATTTGCTTGAACTGCTGGAATTCGACTTCGCTAAAACCTTCCAGATGTCGATTGAGCACCTTGACCAGATGCGCAGGTATTTTTTGAGTAACCTCTTGTCCCACTTGGGTTAACTCAATATTTACAACCCGCCGATCTTCCAGATTACGTACCCGACGGATCAGGCCTTTGCTTTCCAGCCGATCCAGCATACGTGTCATCGCACCGCTATCTGTGTAATTCGCTTGGGCACAGGTTGCGACACTATCGCAACAACCCTTGGCTATAAGTAACAGTGGCCCCCATTGCATGCAGGTCAAATCAAGTATCTGCATTTCAGTATCAATGTTTTTGAGTAAAGCCTGCCAAGCACCACGTAGCAAGTAACCCACCGACTCTTCAGGCGTGTAGTTCACTTCAGTATAAAAATCTTCCTTGAGTAAATTCACTGAGTACACTTTTCTGTCAGACATTGAATGACTGCTATATTAGTGCCTAGGCAATTATTGTCAAGGCATGTTGTTTGGCGCCACAAGATATACACGGTGCTTTCCAATTCCTTCGCGTTTGGCGGCAGCAATTCCGTGCTGATTGCACACAGATATGAAGGTCATCCCACCCGTTTCTGAACGGATTTACCCGAAATCCCCGACTCGATCACAGATACATTACAAACAGACGTTTTCAGTCAAATAAACGACGATCGTCACCTCCACTTTATTTGCGTGTAAAATAGCCCGCTATTTGCCGCCTCTGGCCAAGCCAGCGGGTATTCAAAATACTTCATACTTGCCCAAGATAGACTGATTGGTCCGGGCAAGACATCCCTCAGGAGAGATACCAGACATGACTTCTACGGGAACGATCCTCGTTGCTATCGACGGTTCCAGGAATTCCATTATTGCAGCGGGCGCTGCTGCCCAAATGGCGAAAATGCTCGGTGCCCATCTGGGCCTGCTTCACGTCCTGGATTCTCCTCCCTTCGCTTTTTGGGCGGGTGTTCAGGAACAGATGAAAGACGACATCCGGCATCAGGCTGAAGTCACACTAAAAAACATCTCCGGAAAAATCAGTGCCGCCTGCAACATCATTCCCGAGTTCTACCTGATCGATGGCGTACCCGAAGAAGAGATCCTGCGCGTCGTCAATCAAGACGACAAAATTCTGATGGTGGTGATCGGTCGCGCAGGAATAGCCACCGAGAAAAAAGCGCACCCCGGCCTGCGCAAGGCTTCAGGCCGTCTCGGAACCAGACTTTCCGAATTATTGCCGATTCCGGTGGTCATTGTCCCTCCTGATATCGCGCCCAACAGAATATGTCCAGCCATGACTCCCGAGGCCGGAGATTCTGATTAAACCAGCACCAACCTATAAAATAACAGGCATATAGTTTATGGACATTTTTCTTCCCATCGCACACATGGATGTCAACCTCTGGTTGACCCTGTTTTTTGGCGGCATTGTCGGCTTTCTTTCGGGGCTGGTCGGCGTAGGGGGCGGTTTTCTGATTACCCCGCTGCTCATCTTCATAGGGGTACCGCCCATCGTTGCGGTGGCTACCGGTGCGGCTCAAATCGCCGGCACGTCGGCAGGTGGCAGCTATGCCCACTGGCGCCTGGGCAATATCGACTTCAAAATGGGTATCCTGCTGCTGTGCGGGAGCTGGCTAGGCGGTGGCGGCGGCGTGTATCTTGCCAAGCTGTTACAGGCGAGCGGGCAGTTCGGTAATATCGTGACATTCCTGTACGTCGGCCTGCTCGGCTTCATTGGTTCCAGCATGCTGATTGAATCTCTCGGCGCCATCCGCCATGCCGGCACAGCCGTCAAGAAAAAAGAAGGCGGGCTTGGCGCCAAGCTTGCCGTGTGGATGGAAAATCTGCCTGGCCAGATGAATTTCCCGGCTTCCGGATTACGCGCTTCGATTGTGCTGATTTTCATTTTAGGCGGAGCGGTAGGCGTGTTGACCTCATTGATGGGCGTCGGTGGCGGCTTCGTCATGGTCCCGGTAATGATTTACATGCTCAAGATGCCGACCAAGATTGTGGTCGGCACGTCGTTGTTCCAACTGCTGTTCACCACCGCAGCCGTGGCTGTCATGCAGGCTGGCGTCAATCACGCCGTGGATCCTTTCCTGGCCCTGATCCTGATTTTCGGTTCGGCATTCGGCACTCAATGGGGTGCCAAACTGGGCACGAAACTGCCGGGGGAAAAATTACGCCTCATTCTGGCGTTGGTGGTTGTGGCGGTCGCCGTGAAAATGCTGATCGGGCTGTTGATTACACCCCATGAGGTTTACTCCATGACGAGGTCCGCAGTATGAAACACTTTGTCCTGCTTATTGCTTTTATCGCCTTCTCGCTGCAGGCTGGTTTTTCAGCAGCCGAAGACAATCTCATCACCCAGCTCGACTCGGACCATGTCGACATCACGGCTCATTTCACCGGCGAGCAAATCCTGGTATTTGGTGCCATCGCCAATAAAGGGGATGTCATTATCAAGGTGACTTCACCCGCCCAGGATGTGGTCATGTCGCAGAAGGTTCGAAGTGGACCTATCTGGCTGGATAGCGGGCACATTACCGTCAAAAACACACCGGGGATCATGTACCTGCTATCCAGTCACCCAATTAGCCGGATTGTGGCACCGCAAACGTTGACAAAATACGGTCTGAATCTGGAAAGCGGATTGGGAAGCAGTGTTCTCGAAGGGCCGACGCATGGCATGGAGGATTGGCAAACCGCGTTTTTGCGACTCAAACAATCCAAAAAATATTATAAGGAATTCGATAATGCGGTTACAGTCGTGGGGGATCGGCTGTTTTTTGCCAAACTCACGCTGCCAGCCAAACTGCCCCTGGGCGAGTATGCACTGGATACTTACCTGGTACGTGACGGAAAGGTCACCGCACATCAATCCAGCAAGCTGGAAGTGCGCCAGGTACAGTCAGAGTTATGGGTATCCAATTTTGCCCATCAGAACCCCTGGCTATATGGTGCCACATTCACCCTGCTGTCCATCTTCATAGGTTTGGCACTAGGCATACTGTTGCGGCGTAACAGCAATAAGGACGATTGATATAGCAGGTGCCCGACAAGATGCCGAATAGCGGCTGACCTTGGTCAGCTAGCTTTCCCGTGCAAAAAAATCCAGTACTTCCTTGAGTTTCCGGCTACGGCGCATTGGTGGCAAGCTTTGCCAGATACGCCGCCCGTATGGTTTTGACAACAAGCGCGGGTCGCAGATCATCAGCACGCCACGGTCAGCTTCGTCGCGTATCAATCGGCCCGCACCCTGCTTGAGCGTAATGACCGCATGGGGAAGCTGATACTCCATGAAAGCGTTACCGCCTGACTGGTTGATATGACTGATACGCGCCGCCAATACAGGATCATCCGGCGGCGCAAACGGCAGTTTATCAATCACCACCAGGGACAATGCTTCACCCTTCACATCCACGCCTTCCCAAAAACTCTGGCTACCCAGCAACACGGCATTCCCCAGTTGACGGAAACGCTCAAGCAGTTCGGTACGGGATTGCTCACCTTGCATAAGAATCGGGTAATCAAGTGATTTCAGCTCAAAGGCCTGACGCAATAAATCATGTGCTTCTTTCATCGCTCGTAGCGATGTAAACAGCATGAACGCCCTACCCTTGCTGGCTGCGATGACAGGCAATGCCGCTTCCACAACTGCGTTGGTATAAACAGGCGTGTTGGGTTCAGGCATGTCTGGCGGCACATAAAGCATGGCCTGCTGATCGTAATCAAAAGGGCTATCCCATGAGGAGCTGGTCGCCTCCATCAGCCCGAGCTGTTTTCGGTAGTGCGAGAAATCGCCTTTGACTGACAGTGTCGCGGAAGTAAAAATCCAGGCTCTGGCACTCCCATCAATCTGTTTTTTGAATATTTCCGCAACAGACAGCGGCGTGGTGTTGAATCCCAATGCATGGCTGAAAGCCTCAACCCAGCGCACACTCTCGGCAGGCGCCGGTCCTTGCCATTTTGCATACATGTTTGCCAGTTCGCGCCCGCGCTGCCAGCAACTTTCCAGTCCGGGTGCTCGTTGTGCCTGTGTTTCCAGATGTGCTACCAGTTCATCCAGTGCCGTGCCGGCATCAATAAAAGCAGCTTCGAATCCATGGCGGCTACTCACTTTTTCCAATGGCCAGCGACCACTGTCTTCCTTAAATATCAAACGCAGATCGCGCGCTGCCTTATCCAGTTTTTGTGCTGATTCCGGGAGTGCGGCGTAATCTTTGCATGACTGTATCCCTTCCAGCCGGGCATCGCGTGCCAATTCGACCAACTGGCCGGTAGTGAGCGTTTCCCCAAAAAACAGCCCCGCAGTTTCAGGTAGTTGATGTGCTTCATCGAAGATGACTGTATTGCATGCCGGCAGCAATTCAGCCACGCCTTCATCGCGCAGCCATACATCCGCAAAGAACAAATGATGATTGACCACGACAATATCTGCCTCCAGCGCTTTTTTACGCGCCTCCAGCACAAAACATTTTTTATGGTGCGGGCAATCGCCACCCAGGCAATTTTCCCGGCTGGAGGTGACATGACGCCAGATATTGGCGTCCTCGGCCACGCCATGCAGTTCGGCCTTGTCGCCACTGCGGCTGGATTCGGCAAAACGGTTTACTAGTTCCAGATGCGCCACATCTTCACGTGACATGAAACGGCCTTCTTCACGCGCACGTTCCAGATGATAATGGCAGACATAATTGGCCCGCCCCTTGAGCAGCGCCACCATGGCGGGCACTTTAAGGGCATTTCGCACTGTGGGCAAATCGCGTCGGTAGAGTTGGTCCTGCAGGTTTTTGGTGCCGGTCGAGATGATCACTTTGCCGCCATGCAATAAAGCTGGGGCTAGATAAGCGAGGGTCTTTCCGGTCCCTGTGCCCGCCTCGGCAATGAGTACGCCGCGGGATTCAATGGTCTGTCCAATGGCATTGGCCAGTTCCAGTTGTTGCACACGTGCCCGGTAGCCTGGAATAGTTGCTGCAAATACGCCCTCGGCGCTGAATACGGTGGCCAGGTCGTTCATCATGGATGGCTATTTGGATAAGTGCGCATGTTACCACGCCACATACCCGGCTTCACCTGATCTGTCTTTGCAGCACTTGCAAGCTTTGCATTTATGCCTCTCCGGTTAGAAACCCGGGGAGGCTATGACTACGGAATTGGCTTACCTGAAAATTTTCTTAAAAATCCGCAACCCAGGTCTGGGTACGGAGCATGGCACGAATACGGGCTACTGACTGTCCATGCAATTGACACACACGTGATTCGGATACGCCCATTACCACGCCAATTTCCTTGAGGTTCATTTCCTGCTCGTAATAAAGCCCCATCATCTGTTTTTCACGCTTGGGCAGGCGTCTGATCGCATCAATTACCGCACCCTTGAAACCGTGATCAATCATGCATTGCAAAGGATCGCTTGAAGTATCCATATGATTCCGGTCCAGGAAATTGGAGTGCCCGCCTCCCTCATGGAAATCTTCGTAATACAGTAACTGATGCCCCCCCCCTTCGCACAACATAAGCTGGTACTCGGCCAGCGTCATTTTGAGATGTGCGGCAATTTCAGTTTCGCGCGGCGCACGCCCCAGGCGTTGCTGCAAGGCGCTGATGGCTACCTCGATTTTCCGCATGTTCTGACGGGCAGTGCGGGGCATCCAGTCGTTGCTGCGCAGTTCATCCAGCATGGCGCCGCGGATACGCTGTACAGCGTAGGTTTCAAACTGGGCACCGTTGGTTTCTTCATAGCGGTTTACCGCATCCAGCAAGCCGATCATACCGGCTTGCACCAGATCGTCCATTTCAACGCTGGGCGGCAATTTTGCTTTCATGTGATAGGCCAGGCGCTTCACCAGGATGGCGTGTTGCGCTATATGATTATTTTTACTGGCTGTCTGTGTGATGGCTGGCATGATTAACCTCCCTCATGGATCTTACCGAACGTGGGCCAGAACCGGGGAGACGAGAAAGGCTGGCATGAATATGCAGCAATTGTGCTGCACTCGCCGCAAGGCGTATCGTGCTCAGGAGCATTACGCCTTCCCTTGGCTATCTCAATTCGGTTCATCAGTGATATCACTGGTTGTACGAATATTGGCGTTTATTCTTATAATCGAAAATCAGCGTAGCACGGTATTTTACGTAGGTAATGACAGCCTTTTTCATGTAAGGGTTTGTCTTACATCACCAATATTTTTCCATTTCAGCTCTTGGTATGCGTGGCTACAAAATTTTTAATTTGTTCTGTATCTGCAGGCATTCTCTCAAAACGCTGCGGCCGCCGCTCCATATCCTGCATAGTCGGCGGGCGTTCCGGATTGCATCCAAGCGCCTCGTGAATGGCATCTTCAAATTTGGCAGGCAACGCGGTTTCCAGGCACAGCATGGGCGTTCCCGGCTCATGATATTCCAGTGCGACCTTGACTCCATCCGCAGTGTGGGTATCGATCATGACACCATATTTTTGCCAGGTATCGCGAATGGTTTCCATGCGATTGGCATGATTGCTGGAGCCGGATACCAATCCGAAATCCGCTATTTTTTCAAACAAACCATCCTGGTTGAGATCAAACGCTCCACCCTGCTCCACCGAATTCCACCAACTGCGTAATTTTTCACTGTCACGTCCACTCAGGTCGGCAACAAAGCGCTCGAAATTCGATGCTTTTGATATGTCCATTGAGGGACTGCTGGTATGGTAGGTATTTGCTGCACTACGAGGGTGATAAATACCGGTTTTGAAGAATTCATCGAGCACATCATTTTCGTTGGTTGCCACGATCAGATTTTTGATTGGCAGCCCCATCATGCGCGCGATGTGGCCAGCGCAGACGTTGCCGAAATTACCCGATGGAACTGAAAAATTGACCAGCTGGTCGTTGCTGTGTGTCGCAGCAAAATAGCCCTTGAAATAGTACACAATTTGCGCAGCAACACGTCCCCAGTTGATGGAATTAACGGCGCCTATTTTGTATTGCGCCTTGTAGGCATGATCGTTGGACACGGCTTTGACAATATCCTGACAATCATCAAACACGCCTTCCACAGCAATATTGAAAATATTATTATCCTGTAGCGAAAACATCTGCGCGGTCTGAAAGCGGCTCATCTTGCCGTACGGCGAGAGCATGAACACGCGAATGCCCTGCTTGCCGCGCATTGCGTATTCAGCAGATGAGCCGGTATCCCCCGAAGTCGCACCGAGAATATTGATTTCCTGCCCGGCTTTGTCGAGCACATACTCGAACAGGTTACCCAGCAATTGCATTGCCATATCCTTGAATGCCAGTGTGGGTCCATTGGACAGGCATAACAGATGAACCCCCGGTTCCAGGGTATGCAGAGGCGTAATATCTGCCGGGTTTTCATCCGGGCGTGCGTTGCAGTACATCTCGGGCATGTAGGTCTTATCGATAATGGCACGTAAATCATTCGCCGGAATATCATCTGCATAGCGAGACAATATTTCATACGCCAGCTCACGATAATTCATATCGCGCATGCGTGCCAAATCATCCATGGAAAACCGTGGATAAGTCTCGGGCAAATACAAGCCGCCATCCGGCGCAAGACCACCAAGCAGTATTTCGGTGAAGGTTTGTGCAGGCGCTTTGCCGCGCGTGCTGATATAACGCATGACCATGGTATTTACCTCAGGAGCCTGTTTGCCGGCCACGCAAAAAATTATTTGCCCAGTTGTTCTACACGAATCCGTGCAATTTTTCCGCAAATCGCTGGCAACGCTTCAATTTTCATCATCGCTGCATTAATATTTTTCTCTATGCTTTGATGTGTGAGCATGATGATATCCACTTGCTCCTCCCCTTCATGCGGCTCTTTTTGCATCATCGCATCAATCGAGATGTCCAGATCGGCCAGAATACGCGTGACATCGGCCAGCACGCCGGGTTTGTCCAATGCACGCAGGCGCAAATAGTATGCCGTACGTACTTCATCCATCGGCAGAATGGGTTCATCGGACAATGCGTCCGGCTGGAATGCCAGATGCGGTACACGATTATGCGGATCAGCGGTGTGCATGCGTGTAACGTCCACCAGATCGGCAACCACCGATGAGGCCGTAGGCTCTGCCCCTGCTCCGGCACCATAGTACATCGTCGCTCCCACCGCATCGCCTTTGACCAGAATGGCATTCATCGCACCATCTACATTGGCAATCAAGCGGCGTGCGGGAATCAGCGCGGGATGGACGCGCAACTCGATCCCCTTGGGGGTGCGTTTGGTAATTCCCAACAGCTTGATGCGATAACCCAGTTGTTCCGCATATTTCACGTCATCGCCGGTAAGCCTGGTAATCCCTTCGACATGGGCCCGGTCGAATTGCATGGGAATACCAAATGCAATCGCCGACATGATAGTAAGCTTGTGCGCAGCGTCCACACCCTCCACATCAAAAGTTGGGTCAGCCTCTGCGTAGCCCAGGCGTTGCGCTTCTTTCAGCATTTCGTCAAAACCGGCTCCCTTGTCACGCATCTCGGTCAGAATGAAATTGGTGGTGCCATTGATGATCCCGGCTATCCATTCGATGCGATTGGCCGTGAGGCCCTCGCGGATTGCCTTGATGATGGGAATACCGCCGCCGACAGCCGCCTCGAACGCGACCATCACGCCTTTTTTCTGCGCAGCAGCAAAAATTTCGGTACCGTGATTGGCAATCAGCGCCTTATTGGCGGTGACCACATGTTTGCCGTTTTCGATCGCCATCAGGATCAACTCTTTGGCGGGGCTGATTCCTCCCATCATTTCGACCACGATGTCGATATCAGGGTTATCCACCACTGCAAACGGATTATCAGTGAGCACCAGGCCGGCCGATGCGTAGGGTTTGGCCTTGTCGAGATCGCGTACTGCCGCCATGGTCACGCGAATCTCGCGTCCCGCGCGGCGGGTGATTTCCGCCGCATTACGACGCAACACGGTGAGCGTACCGCCCCCGACCGTGCCCAGACCCAGCAGGCCTACATTCATTGGTTTCATTACGGTTTTTTCCATTATTGTCAGTTGGCGGTGCCGTGCTGTTTGCGATAGCTTTCGAGGTAACGCGCAATGCGTTCGATGGCTTCGCGCAGATGGTCTTCATGAGGCAGGAAGACCACGCGAAAATGATCTGGCTGGTGCCAGTTGAAACCACTGCCCTGTACCACCAGCACCCGTTCTTTTTCCAGCAGATCAAGAATAAAATCCTGGTCGTCCTGAATCGGGTATATCTTGGGATCCAGACGCGGGAATAAATACAATGCGGCTTGTGGTTTGACGCAGCTCACCCCGGGTATGGCTGTGAGCAGATCCCAAGCCAGGTCGCGCTGACGGGTGAGGCGGCCATCGGGTGCCACCAGATCATTGATACTCTGATATCCACCCAACGCAGTTTGAATTGCATACTGGCCCGGCACATTGGAGCATAGGCGCATTGACGCCAGGATGCCCAGGCCCTCGATATAATCCAGTGCGTGGCGTTTGTCACCTGATATCACCATCCAGCCCGCACGATAGCCACAGACGCGATAATTCTTGGATAAGCCATTCAGCGTAACGCACAGCACGTCCTCGGCCAGCGAAGCGATGGAGGTGTGACTGCGGCCATCATAGAGAACCTTGTCGTAAATCTCGTCTGCATAAATGATGAGTTGATGCTGGCGAGCAATTTCCACAATTTCCTTGAGCAACTCAGCTGGATAGAGTGCGCCGGTGGGATTGTTTGGGTTGATCACTACGATGGCACGTGTATTGGGGGTAATTTTTGCGCGAATATCAGCCAGATCCGGCATCCAGCCAGCGCTTTCGTCGCAGATATAATGACGCGGCGTGCCCCCGGCAAGGCTCACTGCTGCAGTCCACAATGGATAATCCGGTGCCGGCACCAGCACTTCATCGCCGGTATTGAGCAAAGCCTGCATGGCCAGTACGATCAGTTCGGAGGCGCCATTACCGATGATGATGTCATCGATATGTACACCGGCAATATTTTTGCCCTGGGTGTAATGCATGATTGCCTTGCGCGCGGCGAACAATCCTCTGGAATCGCTATACCCCGAGGCATTGGGCAAATTGACGATTACATCCTGGATGATTTCTTCGGGAGCATCAAAGCCAAACGGTGCCGGATTGCCGATATTCAGCTTGATAATGCGCTGTCCCTCCTCCTCCATCTGCTTGGAACGGGCGAGCACAGGTCCGCGAATGTCATAGCAGACATTATCCAGCTTGGAAGATTTGCGTACCGGCCGCAGCATGGGTGCCTCTGTAGTTTTCAAGGTGGTAGCCCGTAATAATGTTTTTCAGCCGCGCTCAGAAAATCAACGCATTGCTGTATCAGTTTCAAAATGTATAATCTTACCCGAGCGCAAGCCCCTGCTGCAATTGGAGAACCAGCTTGAAGTTCCATCTCACCCAACCCGAAGGTCTGAACCTGTTCACAGGCTATGGCAAGGACTTTGTCAGCATCAATGGGCAACGTTATGATGCGCCCAGCCTGATCGTCACACCGAACGAAATTATTGAGGATTGGCGTGTCGTCGATTTCGCCCAGCTCAATGAAAATCACTTTCAGGCGTTCCTGGCTCTCAAACCGGAAATCGCCTTGTTCGGCACCGGCTCATCATTGCGCTTTCCTCACCCACGTTTATCTGCCTGCCTGACCAACGCAGGTGTTGGCCTCGAAGTCATGGACACCGGCGCGGCATGCCGCACTTACAATATCCTTGTAGCTGAAGGACGACATGTCGTAATGGGTTTATTACTCGACACCAGCTCCTGATTCGCATCGATTTGCACCTCAGGGCATGATGTCCTTAAAGCTCGCAATCGCACGAAATTCTTCCACATCCTTGCAACCTTCTTTGCTGTCCGGATTATATATCGCAAGCAGATACGCTATGCCGTAAGTTTGCGCTGAGCGCAGTACCGGCAGACTGTCATCAATCAGTAGCGTTGTGAGCGGGTTATACGACTCTGTACTTTGTAACTTATGCCAGAAATCCGGGTGTTCCTTGGGTAAACCAATCTGGTGTGAGGTGATCATCGCATCAAAATGGATGTCAAGCCGCGTTCGCTGCATTTTCAGGCCCAGACTTTTATGATGTGCATTGGTAACCAGCGTGACACGCTTGCCGGCAGCTCGAATGGCGCGCAAAAACTCGGGGACCTGCGGATGGATGGCAATCAGGTGCTGAACTTCTGTTTTTAGCCTGGCAATATCAAGCTGGAGCTCACGGCTCCAGAAATCCACGCAGTACCAGTTGAGTGTTCCAAGATGGCGTTGATAGCGCCCGGACAAGTCGGCATTTGCATCTGCCAGCGGTATGTTGCGCAACTCGGCATAACGCTTTGGCACATGTTGGCGCCAGAAAAAATTATCGAAGTGGAGATCCAGCAAGGTCCCGTCCATATCAAGCAGAACGGTATCGATCGCCTGCCAGTCAAGCATACCGGATCACAACAGCGCATCCTTGTTGACGCCGTTGCGTTTCAGCATGCGGCGCAAGTGGTGCAAGGCTTCCATCTGAATCTGGCGTACCCGTTCACGCGTGACATCAAGGCTTTCTGCCAGTTGTTCCAGGGTATGTACATCCTGTCCGCCCAATCCGAAACGCCGTTCAATCACCCAACGTTGCTTGTCGTTCAGATCATTCAGCCAGAGACGTACGAAGGTTTCCGTTTCGGCATGCTCCAGCATGTCTTCCGGCAATTCACTGCTGTCATCAGCGATAGCCTCTCCGATGGACAGGCCGGGATCAATATCAAGCGGCGCATCAAGCGATGCAACCCGGTCGTTCAGGCGCAACATGCGTCGCACCTCTTCAATCGATAGCCCGACAAGATGTGCGATGTCTTCGTCACTCGGGTCGCTGGCACCATGCTTTTCCAGATGACGGCGCGCCCGCAAAATGATATTGAGTTCCTTGATCACATGCACTGGCAGACGTATCGTGCGCGACTGATTCATGATTGCACGTTCGATATTCTGCCTGATCCACCACGTGGCATAGGTCGAAAAACGAAAACCCCGTTCCGGTTCAAATTTTTCCAGTGCATGGATCAGTCCGAGATTGCCCTCTTCGATCAGATCCAGTAGTGCCAGCCCGCGATTGGCATAATGCTTGGCGATATTCACCACCAGGCGGAGATTGTGTTCGATCATTTTTTGCCGGGCGTCAAAGTCGCCGGCGCGGGTAAGTTCAGCCAGATGCCGCTCTTCAGCCGGACTGAGCAAAGCGTTGTGACCGATTTCGTTGAGATACATCTGCGTTACATCCGTATGCAGATCTTCAGTCAATCCCGTCTCGACATCGGCTATTTCGGCCTGGGGTTTATCCTCCGGGATGCCGGCGTAGTCTTCCTGCTCGTTATCGTCGTGCATTGCTATTTTTGTGCTCCGGGAAGATACGTCATCGGATCAACTGGTTTGCCCATTTTCCTGATTTCGAAATGCAGCTCGACTTGATCAGTACCGCTGTCGCCCATTTCGGCAATTTTCTGTCCACGTGCAACCGTCTGCCCCTCTTTCACCAGAATCAGTTGATTGTGTGCATAGGCGCTCAAGTAAGTCGGGTTGTGTTTGATGATAACCAGCTTGCCATAACCACGCAAACCTTCCCCACTGTAGACAACCTTACCTGCTGCAGAAGCAAATATTGCTTGCCCTGCCTTACCGGCGATATCCAGCCCCTTGCTGTTCTTGGCTTCATCAAATCCGGCAATAACCCGACCTTGTGTCGGCCACATCCAGTCAATACCACTATCGTTGCTTGTTGTGGGCGCGGGGGGTGCCTGAGGCGGTGCAGCGGCAGGTGCAATCTCGGGTGCCGCTGCTGCGGGTGCAGCATTCTGTGCTGCCGGCACAGCCGATGTACCCCCACCTTGTGCCAGCTGCGCCAATGCTGCGTCAGAATAGGGTAATTTAACAATCGTTGGCTGCGTTATCAGGGGCACGTTACTTGCTGCCTGACCTTGCGGGAGCGGCTCTATCCTGAGCGGGATCGTCTGCACTGTTGATTCCGCCGGAACTGTTTGAATTCCATCACCCGGTTGCTGGGGCGCGGTCAGTTTTAATACCTGCCCAATATGGATCAGGTAATTGTCAGGCAAGCCGTTCCAGCGCTCCAAATCGCGATAGTCCAGTCCATATTGCAGTGCAATGCTATAAAGCGTGTCGCCCTTTTGCACAGTGTGGGTGGCAGCTTGCCCATACTGCAACGTTGCGGTACCGGCAGACTTGGGAATATTTTTTACCATCGGCCGGGTACCATCTACCACTGGCACAGAGCGTTGTGTAGCACACCCGCCCAATGCGAGAAGCACAACCAGCAGATAGGTAGGGAAAGGAAGCTTGCCAATTGCCATCACGTCAACGTACCCCGGGTAACAGTGGAACAAAATGCACCATTTCCAGAACTTTCTCCTGAAAACCATCTGAAGTGCGCTCAATCAGCACCATTTGTTGCGTTTCACCTACTCCTCGCGGCAATACCATACGCCCTCCTTCCGCCAGTTGTTCCAGCAATGCCGCAGGGGGTACAGGAATGGCGGCAGCGAGGATAATGCCATCAAATGGCGCTATATCTTTTAACCCAATGCTACCATCACCATGCTTAAGTTTGATATTGCCAATCCGCAATTCGCGTATGGTACGGCGCGCACGACCGAGCAGTGTGGCAATACGTTCGACCGAGTACACTTCACGTGCCAGCTTGGCGAGCACTGCCGCCTGATAACCGCAACCCGTACCCACTTCCAGCACACGTTCCATATCCGCACCGGCACGTAACACCTCAATCATGCGCGCCACGCTGTAAGGGCTGGAAATGGTCTGACCAAAACCTATCGGCAATGCGCTATCTTCATAAGCGCGGATGGACAGCGCTTCATCAACGAAGATATGCCGCGGCACCATGCCCATTGCGGTCAGCACGTTATTGTCCTTGATCCCCTGCGCACGCAAACGTTCAACCATGCGCGCGCGAGTACGCTCGGAAGTCATGCCAATACCACTGTGACGCGTCACGCTCATGTCTGCAACCACACCTGTAGCGGCGCCAATTGATTGAACTGGGTCAGATCCATCTGCAGCGGCGTGATCGATACACGTTTTTTCGCCACCGCATGGAAGTCCGTCCCCTTGCCTGCATCCTGCGCCGCACCGGCTGCGCCTACCCAATATACCGTCTGTCCGCGTGGATTGGTCGATTTAACAACAGGCTCGGCTTTGTGGCGGCGGCCAAGCCGGGTGATTACGGTACCTTTCAAATCCTGATATGGCACATCCGGCACGTTCACATTGAGCAGCAGCGGAGTTGTAAAAGGACGAGCCATGACACGTTGAGCGAGTTCACTGGCAACGCGTGCGGCGGTCGCGTAGTTACCCGCCGAAAAACTCGCCAGGGAAATCGCCAGTGATGGCACCCCCAGTAAAAAGCCTTCGGTGGCCGCAGCAATGGTGCCCGAATAAATGGTGTCGTCGCCCATGTTGGCACCGTGATTGATACCCGAAATAACCATGTCAGGAAGGTGATCCAGCATGCCGGTGACTGCAAGATGTACGCAATCGGTCGGGGTCCCGTTGACGTAATAAAATCCCGAGCTCGATTGTCGCAACATCAGCGGACGATCCAGGGTCAGGGAATTGCTGGCGCCACTGCGATCACGTTCTGGAGCGACTACTGTAATTTCTGCAATCTGTGAGAGAGTCTCGGCCAGAATGGCGAGACCGGGAGCAAAGTAACCGTCGTCGTTGCTTAGCAAAATACGCATAGTGGACGGCTTACTCAAAAATCCCCGTGAATTACTTTCTAAAAAAGGAGTGACACCCGAGTGTAGTCCTGGTCGGGGCGAGAGGATTTGAACCTCCGACCACTTGCACCCCATGCAAGTACGCTACCAGGCTGCGCTACGCCCCGAAGGCCGCGATTATAGCAGAGTCTATGATGCGTAGACACAGACCCAGGCTAAAAAATCACACACGCAACAGTTCGACGATCGCCATCATTTCACGACGCAGCGCTGAATAATCCATCACCGGATCAGCTGCGGCAGACGTATCTTCGGCAGCAGCGGATGTAGCCAGCACGTCCAAACGATGACGTGCGCCATTGATGGTGAATCCTTGCTCGTAAAGCAGTTCCCGGATGCGGCGAATCAGCAGCACTTCGTGATGCTGGTAATAGCGTCGATTACCACGTCGCTTGACCGGTTTGAGCTGGCCAAACTCCTGTTCCCAGTAGCGCAGCACGTGCGGTTTCACCCCGCACAATTCGCTGACTTCGCCGATGGTGAAGTAGCGCTTGGCCGGGATCAATGGCAGCTGATTAGTTGGCTGGTGTTCCGCCATGGGCATCTTCTACCTGCGATTTAAGCTTTTGACTGGCATGGAATGTCACCACACGACGTGCAGTAATGGGCATTTCTTCACCGGTTTTGGGATTGCGGCCGGGACGCTGCGGTTTGTCGCGCAGCTGAAAGTTGCCGAATCCGGAAAGCTTTACGGTATCTCCCGATTCAAGTGCGATACGTATTTCTTCGAAGAACGATTCCACCATATCTTTGGCTTCACGTTTATTCAGTCCAACTTTTTCGAACAGCATGTCTGCCAGTTCTGCCTTGGTCAGGGTCATGACTACCTCAGGAACGTAATTGTGCGTTGAATTTTTGTTTTAGCAAATCGGTGAAAGACGCCATGGCAGCATCCACTTCAGTGTCTGTAAACGTCTTTTGAGTATCTTGCAACAACACCCGGAATGCAAGACTTTTTTTATCAGAATCAATGCCTTTGCCTCGATATACGTCAAACAACGCTATCTCGGCAACCCCTTCTATCTGCGCTGCATACATTGTTTCGATCAAAGCCTGTACCGGAACAGACTCATCAATGATCACGGCAAGATCGCGGCGCACACTTTGGAAACGCGAGACTTCTCCATGACTGGGCAAGGTCCGTGTTAACAATGCGGGTAGCGAGAGTTCAAACAGGACCGGCGCAGTATCCAGATCGTATTTTTGCATCAACCGCGGGTGTAGCGTGCCCAGCCAACCTGCCTGGACACCATCCAGCCACACTTCGGCACATTGCCCCGGATGCATGGCCGGATGTACTGCTTTTTCAAAACGTGCAATTTTCGGCCAGCACAGTGCTTCGATATCCGCCTTGGCATCAAAGAAATCCACGTTTTGCGCTACGCTTCCCCATTGCTCGGGAACTGCATTACCATAAACCAGCCCGGCCAGACGTTGAGGTTGATCGAAGCCATCTTCCGTCGTAAGAAAACAGCGTCCGCTTTCAAAAAGACGCACGCGTTCCTGGCGCCGGTTCAGGTTACTGCGCAACACATCCATCAGCCCACCCAATAGCGTCGAGCGCATCACGCCCATCTGACTGGCAATGGGGTTTTTTAAGGCAACTACTTGAACACCCGGGGCAAAATCCGTTTCCCATGCTGCATCCACAAAGCTGTAGGTAATTACCTCCTGGTAATCGCGCGCAACAAGCACTGAACGCAAGCCATCCATCCCTCGCTGATGCTCTGGCTGAGGCAGCATATTCAGGTGAGCAACGGGTGCCTGTGCCTGAATATTGTCATAACCATACACGCGTGCCAGTTCTTCAATCAGGTCTTCTTCAATGTTCAAATCAAAACGATAACTGGGGGGCGTCACCCGATAAACCGCGTCATCGCGATGATAAGTGAAGCCCAGCCGCTCCAGTGTTTTTTCCACTTGCGCATCGTCCAGCGCCACACCTAGCACTTTACTGGCCCGCGCGGCACGCAAGCTAACCGGTACACGCTCGGGCAATATGCCACAGACTTCAGTGATGGGGCTGGCTTCGCCACCGCAAATCTCCAGTATCAATGTGGTGGCGCGCTCCAGGGCGTTGCGTGTGGATGCGTAATCCACCCCACGCTCGAAACGGTGTGATGAATCGGTCGACAAACCCAACCGGCGTGCACGGCTGACAATCGCATCCGGGCTGAAATAGGCCGCTTCAAGAAAAATTTCCGAGGTATTTTCATCCACGGCAGTGGCTGCTCCACCCATGATCCCGGCGAGTGCCTGCGCGCCATGATCATCGGCAATCACCAGCATGTCGGCATCCAGGACAGCGCGCTGGTCATTCAACAGCGTTAAAGTTTCACCCGGCGTGGCTAAACGCACCTGAATGTCGCCCGAGAGCTTGCCCAGATCAAAGGCATGTAAAGGCTGGCCCAGTTCCAGCAAGACATAATTGGTAATGTCCACTACCGCACTGATACTACGCAGACCACTACGGGATAGACGTTCAGCCATCCAGGCCGGTGTTCGGGCCATATGATTGAGCAGACTAATGACCCGCCCGCAATAGCGTGGGCAGGCCGGGCCGGCGGTTATCTTCACGTTGCGGATGACACTGCCATTGACCGTTGCAGGCGCAATCAATGGCAGGCTTAACGGACTACCGGTCAACGCAGAAACTTCACGTGCCAGACCGATCATGCTCAGGCAATCGCTGCGATTGGGGGTCAGTTTGAGTGTGTACAGCCTGTCATCAAGATGCAGATAATCGCGGATATTACTTCCTACTGGCGCATCGTCCGGCAACAACAGCAGGCCATCGGCTTCTTCTGCCAGCCCCAGTTCGCGGGCCGAGCACAACATACCAAACGACTCAACGCCTCTCAGCTTGGCTTTCTTGATTTCAAAACCTGGCAATTTCGCACCAACCAGTGCGCAAGGCACGCGTACGCCTTCCCTTACATTGGGTGCGCCACAGACGATTTGCAATGGACTGCCGGTGCCAGCCTCCACCTTACAAACACGCAGACGATCTGCATCAGGATGCGGCGCTACCGACAGTACTTGCCCTATCACCACACCGGAAAAGTCTGCTGCAACCTCTTCCAGCGCCTCGACTTCCAGTCCGGCCATCGTCAGAAGATGAGACAGTTCAGCGCTTTGCAGCGCAGGATTCACAAGCGTACGTAACCAGCGTTCAGAGAATTTCATCTTGTCGGATCAGTTGAATTGTTTCAAAAAACGCAAATCATTGGCGAAGAACAGGCGTAAATCGTCCACGCCATAGCGCAACATGGCCAGTCGTTCTACACCCATGCCAAACGCGAATCCAAGGTATTTTTCGCTATCCACATGCACATGCCCCAACACATTGGGGTGCACCATGCCGCAACCCAGCACTTCCAGCCAGCCGGTATGACTACACACCCGGCATCCATCGCCACCGCACATCACACAGGCGATATCCATTTCTGCCGATGGCTCGGTAAATGGAAAAAACGATGGGCGGAAACGCACTTTCAGGTCATCACGCTCAAAAAATCGCTGCATGAAATCGGCCAGCACTCCTTTCAAGGCCGCGAAACTCACCTCCTCATCCACCCATAGTCCCTCAACCTGGTGAAACATGGGCGTATGGGTCACATCGGAATCGCAGCGATACACACGTCCAGGCGCGATGATTTTTACCGGCGGCTTATTCGTCTGTAAGTAATGTATCTGTACCGGTGACGTATGGGTGCGCAGCAAGTGCTTGTCATCCACGTAAAATGTATCGTGCATGGCGCGTGCGGGATGATTTTCGGGGATATTGAGCGCTGTAAAATTATAGAAATCGGTTTCTATCTCCGGGCCTTCCGCCACTTCGAAACCGATCGAAGCAAACAAGGCCTGGATACGAGCCAGTGTGCGTGTCACAGGATGCAGTCCACCCGTACCCAAACCACGCCCCGGCAGCGTCACATCCAGCGTTTCCGCCGCCAACTTGCTATCCAGATGCGCCTGCGCCAGCGTTGCACGACGCGCTTCCAGCGCCTGCTGAATCTGCTCCTTGGCCTGATTGATCAAATTTCCTGCTGCCGGCCGTTCTGCGGCCGGCAGTTTACCAAGCTGCTTCAACTGCTCGGTAAGCAAACCCGATTTGCCCAGATAACGGGATTTTGCCTGATCCAGCTCGGCCCCTTGGTTGGCTGACGAAAATGCCGTTAATGCTTCGGCAACAATAGTATCGAGATTTTGCATGGTGATTTGTCTCTGGAGAGCATTTCTAGAAATTCAACCTGCATTGGATATGCCGGATTGAATTTTTGGAAGCGCCCATAAAAAAGGAGGCCGCTGGCCTCCTTTTCCAAGGTTTACTCAGCTTTAGGCTGCCAATTTAGCTTTAGCCTGCTCGGCGAGCTGCGCAAAGGCAGGCTTGTCGAACACAGCGAGATCAGCCAGAACCTTGCGATCCAGCACAATTTCAGCTTTTTTCAGGCCGTTCATGAATACGCTGTAACGCATTCCGCACTCACGAGCCGCCGCATTGATACGCGCAATCCACAGGGAACGGAACTGACGCTTGCGTTGACGACGATCGCGGTAGGCATACTGCCCAGCTTTCATTACTGCCTGCTTGGCAACCCGGTAGACGTTTTTACGGCGACCACGATAGCCTTTGGCCAGGTCGAGAACTTTTTTGTGACGCGCGCGCGCCGTTACACCACGTTTTACTCTTGGCATGTGATCTCTCCTTTATGCGTAGGGCAACATGGCGCGAACGGAACGCATGTTGGTCGCATCGACCATCAGCGTACCACGCAACTGGCGCTTGTTCTTGGTGGTTTTCTTGGTGAGAATGTGGCGCTTGAAAGCCTGACCGCGCTTTACGCCTCCATTCGCAAGCGCTTTGAAACGCTTGGCTGCACCCGATTTTGTTTTCATCTTCGGCATTGCAATACTCCTGTTGTGCATAACGCCGGGCAGTCTCACCACGAGACATTTAGGAACCCGGACATCTGCGACTTATCCGACGGTTCTCGCCACCGGATAGTTTTCGCCGGACTTCGGCGAAAATGCTGCAAATCAACCAGGCTACATGAGCCTGGTCAACAATCTCTATTTACTTCTTTTTCGGCCCCAGCATCATGACCATCTGCCGGCCTTCCATCTTGGGAAACTGTTCAACTACAGCCTGCTCAGCCAGGTCTGCTTCCACACGTCTTAACTGCGCCAGGCCGATTTCCTGGTGCGCCATTTCACGACCGCGAAAGCGCAAGGTTACTTTCGCCTTGTCACCTTCTTCAAGGAAACGAATCAGGTTGCGCAGCTTGATCTGGTAATCACCTTCATCGGTATTGGGCCGGAACTTCACTTCCTTGACCTGAATCTGCTTTTGCTTGACCTTGGCCTCGTGCTGGCGCTTGCTTTGCTGATATTTGAACTTGCCATAGTCCATCAGGCGGCATACTGGTGGTTTGGCTTGCGGGGCAATTTCCACCAAGTCCACTTCGGCTTCCTCAGCCAGTTTCAGCGCTTCGGCGGCGCTGACGATACCAAGGGGTTCTCCTTCCAGCCCGACCAAACGAATCTCTGGCCAGGTGATTTCATCGTTGACCCGTGTTTCTTTATCCTGAGCGATAGCTGCAACTCCTGTAAATCAAAAGGCAAGAGGAGTGAGAAAACCTCACTCCTCGCTTGGTTTGCGCAGCACTACAGCTTCCCTGAGTTGTGCCATAAACACTTCCAAAGGCATCTGGCCGAGATCCTGGCCCGTGCGGGTACGCACTGCAACCATGCCTGCGGCCATTTCCTTGTCGCCGACGATCAACTGATAAGGCAGCTTTTGCAAACTATGTTCCCGAATTTTATAGGTTATTTTCTCATTTCTCAAGTCTGTCGTAACGCGCAGACCTTCCTGACGCATCGCATTGCAGACTTTTTGTGCATATTCTGCCTGATTGTCGGTGATATTCATCACAACTGCCTGCACCGGCGCCAGCCATAGAGGGAAGTTGCCTGCATGATGTTCAATCAGAATACCGATGAAACGCTCCATGGAACCCACGATGGCCCTGTGCAGCATCACGGGAATCTTGCGAGTATTGTCTTCGGCCACATATTCCGCGTTCAGCCGCGCCGGCAGGTTGGGATCCAGCTGGATTGTGCCGCATTGCCACAAGCGTCCCAGACTGTCCTTTAGCGTGAATTCAATTTTTGGCCCGTAAAAAGCCCCCTCGCCGGGCTGGAGATCAAAAGCCAGTTTGTTCTGGTTAAGCGCGGCAGCGAGGGCCCCTTCGGCTTTATCCCAATCGGCATCCGATCCAATCCGCTTTTCCGGGCGGGTGGAAAGCTTGACCAGCATGTCATTAAAGCCGAAATCGGCATAGACAGCTTGCAACATCACGATAAAAGCCGACACTTCTGATTGGACTTGATCTTCAGTGCAAAAAATATGCGCATCATCCTGGGTAAAGCCGCGCACCCGCATCAGCCCATGCAGCGAACCAGACGGCTCATTGCGGTGGCATGAACCGAATTCCGCCAGGCGCAGTGGCAGGTCACGGTAACTATGCAGGCCACGATTGAATATCTGCACATGGCCGGGGCAGTTCATCGGTTTGACCGCGTACTCGCGGTTTTCCGACGCGGTGGTAAACATGTTTTCGCGGTAATTTTCCCAATGACCGGATTTTTCCCACATATGCCGATCCATGATGGTTGGCGTACGCACTTCCTGATAATCATATTCGCGAAATTTTTCACGCATGTACTGCTCGATCTGCTGCCAAATCACCCAGCCGTTAGGATGCCAGAACACCATGCCCGGCGCTTCATCCTGCATGTGAAACAGACTCAGTTGTTTGGCGAGCTTGCGATGATCGCGCTTTTCGGCTTCTTCGAGGCGAAACAGGTACGCCTCAAGGTCTTCCTTTTTCGCCCAGGCAGTCCCGTATACACGTTGCAACATTTCGTTGCGGTGATCCCCGCGCCAGTACGCACCTGCCAGCTTCATCAGTTTGAAATGCTTGAGTTTGCCGGTGGAAGGCACATGCGGGCCACGGCATAAATCGGTGAAATCACCTTCACTGTACAGCGATACATCCTCATTGGCAGGTATGGAAGCGATGATTTCCGCCTTGTAATGCTCACCCAGCCCTTTGAAATAGGCCACCGCTTCATCACGGGGCAGCACCTTGCGGCTGACCGGGATATCACGCTTGGCCAATTCGGCCATTTTTTTCTCGATGGCCAGCAGATCTTCCGGCGTGAACGGCCGCTTGTAGGAAAAATCGTAGTAGAAGCCGTCCTCGATAACCGGGCCGATCGTCACTTGCGCATCCGGATAAAGTGTTTTCACTGCGTAAGCCAGCAAATGCGCGGTGGAATGGCGAATCATGTCCAGCCCATCGGCATCGCGATCGGTCACAATAGACAGCTGTACATCTTGTTGCGCGATGACGAAACTGGTATCCACCAGCACGCCATCAACCCGGCCGGCCAGCGCTGCCTTGGCCAATCCTGCACCAATCGAGGCGGCGACTTCCGCTACCGTTACCGGTTGGGGGAAACTGCGGACAGAACCGTCCGGCAAAGTGACATTCAACATTGATTTCTCCGGCACAAAACAAAAAAGCGCGGATAGCCCGCGCTTTTCTTTACAGATAAAAACCTACTCAGGGATTAACGCGATGATGGTGACTTTGTTATCGTGCAAGTTCGCGGTGTCATAACGCTACCTTTCCGTGTCCCACTCATTATCTGTATTGAATCCGTTGGTAGGCGCGATTGGACTCGAACCAACGACCCCCACCATGTCAAGGTGGTGCTCTAACCAGCTGAGCTACGCGCCTGAGGAGGCCGCATTGTAACGGAGTTAAGCCCGGCTTTCAATGTACAAATCCGAACTCGCCTATTATTAACGGAACAATTAAGAAGCATTGCGTTATTTACAATATCTAAAATCATGAGTTACTGCTGTTTAACTTTACAGATGCCAACCCCATACCATAATAGACTAGCGGCATTACGATGAACCAATGAAGGAAGGAGTAGAAACATGATCCAGATACGTAAAGCCGATACCCGTGGGCACGCCGAGCATGGTGGCTGGCTGGAGAGTTGGCACACTTTCTCATTCGCCGATTACCACGATCCCACGCATATGGGCTACAGCGTGCTGCGCGTCATCAACGACGATCTGATCGCACCCGGCGCCGGATTCCCGATGCATGCGCATCAGGATATGGAGATCGTCACCTATGTGCTGGAAGGCGCGCTGGAACATCGCGACAGCCTCGGTAATGGCGACGTTATCCGGCCCGGCGATGTACAGCGCATGAGCGCGGGTACCGGCATCCGCCACAGCGAATTCAACCCTTCGCAAACCGAGCCGGCACGTTTGCTGCAAATCTGGCTACTGCCGCAAAAAACCGGTGTGACCCCCAGCTATGAACAGACCCGCTTTGATCCGGCGCAACTGCAAGGCCGGTTTCGCATTGTGGCGTCGCCCGATGGCCGCGACGGCTCAGTACACATTAATCAGGACACCTTGCTCTATGCCGCCAAACTTGACCAGGGTGAAACTGCCCGCTTGGAACTCGCGCCCGGCCGGCGCGCTTATCTGCAAGTGGCGCAGGGCAAGGTTGAATTGAAAGGCCATTCCCTGCAGCAAGGCGATGGCGCAGAAATCAGCGCGGAAACAGAAATCACACTGACGGGTATTCATGCTGCCGAAGTGCTGGTGTTTGACCTTCAATAATCCAGCCAAAGGAGATAAACATGACCACACTGAATAAATACGGCCCTCATGTTTGGACGCTTGCTGATTGCCCAGATATTCCTGATCGCCGGATTCGACAAGCTTGGCCACTTTGCACAAACTGCAGGGTATATGTCGAGCCTGGGTCTGCCTATGACCAATATATTGCTGACACTTACCATTGTGATCGAGATTTGCCTTGTGGCCACCTCCATGGATTTGCACGGCTTCAAACCCGAGGACATGATGCCAGGCATACCGGCAATGAGCGTTGCTGCTGCGTTGCCTTATCTGGAAGCAGCCAAGAAACTACTCAGTTTCTGAGCATTGATCCGGTGCCGTGGCTGCCGCCACGGTGATCCTTACATCCCCCAGACTCACCACCTGCCCGGCGCGGATCTTGCAGGTTTTGCGCAGCTCTGCCTGACCATCAACCGAAACCGCTCCGGACGCAACCAGCATTTTTCCCGCCCCACCACTATCGCAAACGCCAACCAGTTTCAATAATTGATTCAGCTCGACATAATCACCTTCAAGGGAAAATTCTAGCGTTTGCATGTTTTCTTTCGAATGAATTTGAACGACCTGCGCAGCAAGATGGAAGGAGGTTCGGGTCAGATACGGGAAAACTCAGTTCTTGCATACTGCTTCAAGAACATTATTCAAATTTTTAATGCGTGCCAGCGCACGATTAAGCGGTTGCAGGCTGGCGCTATTAACGTGGAAATGCATCATCGCCATATCATTTTTGGATTCGGTGTTCACGCGAACCACCGCCAGGCGCTCTTTTGCCAGCACGTCGGAAATGTCACGCAACAGGCCGTACCGGTCAAACGCAGTCACGAAAATTTCGCTTTCCAATGCGCTATCCTCGCCCCATGTTGCCGCCAAAAGCCGTGCCTGGCGATCGCCCGATATCCGCTGAATGTTGGCGCAATCGCGCCGATGGATCGTGACGCCGCGTCCCTGCGTGGCATAGCCGGCAATCGCATCGGGTGGCGTTGGTTTACAGCAACGCGCCAGCGTGACCGGCAAATCGCTCACCCCTTCGATAAGAATCCCTTCTTCGGGTTTATCTCCCGGCGCTTTACTCGCCCGGCGTTTGACAGGCGCTTCCGGCGCAGGCGCAATTTGTTCCTGCATGGCGCTCGTTACCTGGTGCGGAGTGATATCGCCACGTCCCAGTGCCGCAAGGAACTCATCTACCCGGGAGTCGCCAAACTTTTGCGCCAACTTGTCCAGATTGACATCCGATGCGCCCAGGCGATGTGATTCCTTGTCCAGTATGGCGCGACCCTGGGTGATGTTTTCTTCGAAGTGCAGATACTTGAACCAGTGCCGCACCTTGGCACGAGCGCGCTGCGTGACCAGGTAACCCAGCGTCGGATTAAGCCAGTCACGGCTCGGTGCACCCTCTTTCACGGTGAGTATTTCAACACGCTGGCCGTTTTTCAACGCCGTATTGAGCGGCACCATCACACCATCCAGCTTGGCGCCCCGGCAGCGATGTCCCAGATCGGAATGCACATGGTAGGCAAAATCAACCGGACTGGCGCCTGCGGGCAAATCAATCACTCGACCCTGCGGGGTCAGCACATACACGCGATCCTGAAACAGTTCATTCTTGAACATTTCAGCCAGCTCCGTGCTGTCCGCCACTTCGTCCTTCCATTGCAGTATCTTGCGCAGCCAGGCGATCTTGTCTTCCGCCCCCGTCGCGGCACCACTTCCCTCCTTGTAACGCCAGTGTGCGGCGACACCCAGCTCAGCATGCTTATGCATCTCGAAAGTGCGTATCTGCACCTCCAGCGCCTTGCCTTCCGGACCGATCACGCCAGTATGCAGCGAGCGATAGTCATTGCTCTTGGGCTGGGCGATGTAATCGTCGAATTCCCCGGTAATCGGCTGCCACAAATTGTGTACGATGCCCAGCGCGGTGTAGCAGTCACGCAGCTCTGGTACCAGAATGCGTACCGCACGGATATCATAGAGCTGATCGAATTGCAGCTGCTTGCGCTTCATCTTGTTGATGATGCTGACGATATGTTTGGGGCGCCCCGTGACTTCAGCCGCCACATTGACAGCACGCAATTCAGCCTGCAGCTTGCCCACCACCTCCTGGATATAACGCTCGCGGTCGAGGCGCTTTTCGTCCAGCAAACGTGCGATACGCTGGTAATTTTCCGGTTCCAGAAAACGGTATGACAAATCCTCCATTTCCCATTTCAGTTGCCATACACCGAGGCGATTGGCCAGTGGCGCAAACAGTTCGCGCACTTCGCGCGCCACTTGAGTACGCGCCGATTCGTCCTCACTCTGCACCAGACAACGCAGGGCATGAGCACGCTCGGCCAGCTTGATCAGTACCACGCGGATATCTTCCACCATTGCCAGCAACATCTGGCGCAAGCCCTCAACCTGATTCTGTCCATCACGGCGCAGCGTTTCCCGGCCACCGACCAGTTGGCCGATTTCATCCATACGCACCACGCCGCGCGCCAGCTTGACCACCTGTGGGTTAAGTTGCGCACTCAGCACATCGTCCTGCCAATTGTCCGCCAGTCCGATGAGCAACGCGGCTGCCACACTATCGGCATCCAGGTGCAGATCGGCCACTTGTGCAGCACTGCCTAAAGCATGGCTGAGGCGCGCGGCGCCAAATCCGGTAAGCAGATCCGGCTCGACCCGGATCAACTCGCCTGCCGCATGAATCAGGGCAGCACCATTGTCGTCGAACCGCGTGGACAGCCGCGCAAGCGCCGCATCGAAATCAGGATCGTCATCGCAGCTGGTGATGGAGGTATGTGTAGTAACCATGAACCGAATTATCGCACGGTCGCCTGCCAATATCGCATTCGTGTTTGTCGCCAGCCAATCAGATCGGGGGGGTGATCGGCCGCGAACCGCACCTCTACTGCGCCATTGTGATCAGATCGCATCAATTGCCCACCCTGTCTTGCGTAACGTGCCACGACATCACCGCGCGGATGGCCATAGCGGTTACGGTAGCCGACGGTGAATACCGTGATGGCAGGATGCACAGCTGCGATAAAATCCGGCGTTGATGAGGTGCGGCTGCCGTGGTGCGGTGCCACCAACAAGGTTGCGGCAAGTTGATCGGGGTCCTTGTTCAACAACCAGGTTTCATCGCGCGCTTCGATATCTGCGGACAACAATGCGCTGCCGCCTGCCGAATCAATTTTCAGCACACAGCTGCGATTATTGTCTTTCAAACGGGGAATATCATAGCTGGCCGCAGTTGGGTACAACATGGCAAATCTTACTCCGTCCCATTGCCAGTGCTGACCAGCCACACAGCGCAGGCTGCGCACTCCGGCCGCGTGTGCCGGATGCGAAGCCGGTAATGAACTGGCAAACCAGCCGACCGGTACTTCATGCAACACGGACAATGCCCCGCCGCTGTGGTCGTTGTCGTCATGCGACACAATCAGGCCATCCAGCCACGCCACACCTTCGCCGCGCAGATACGGCACGATAATGCGGCTACCGCTGTCCGACTCGGCCGTATAGCGCGGCCCGGTATCGAACAGCACGGCATGATGCGCTGTGCGAACCAGTACCGCCAATCCCTGCCCCACATCCAGCACGCTCACCCAGAGCGCGCCCGGCACAGGCTGCGGCGATGGTGTCAGCAAGGCCGGTAAAATCAGCACCGCGCCCAACCAGCGCGCTGGAAAGCCGCGCGGCAGCAATAACCACAATGCACCCAGCAATGCCAGCAACACAGCCGGCGTAGACGGCTCGGGCTGTTGCCACAAGGCCAGCGGCAGATGCGCCAGCCAGTTCAGCGCCCAGACACAAGCAGCCATCAGCCAGTGTGCCGCATACAGCAGCCAGTCCATGCCCGGTATACTGCCCGCCAGCGCCAGCGGCGTCACACCGAAACTTACCAGTGGAATGGCAAACGCATTGGCCAGCGGCGAGACCAGCGACAGCTGGCCAAACAGCAACAGCAGAACCGGCGCCAGCGCCAGCGTTACCGCCCACTGAGTGGTCAGCCAGGCACGCAGCCAGTGCGGCTTGCCGACGCGGGCGGTCGTGGCAAACAGCATCGCCGCAACCGCCCCGAACGACAGCCAGAAACCTGCCGACAACACAGCCCATGGGTCGAGCAAAACAACCACCAGTAATGCCCACGACAGTACGCGCGTCGGCGCAATCACGCGCCCGGACCAGAGTGCCAATGCCACCACCAGCAACATATAAAATGTCCGCTGCGCGGGGACCGCAAAACCTGCCAGCAGCACATAGAGAAACGCCGTGATCGCCCCGGCAAGAACCGCCGCGCGCCGCGCTGGCAACCATGAAGTCAATCGCACGCTACGCCGCCACAACCAGTACATCAACGCAAATGCCAGCCCGGACAGCATGGTCACATGCAAGCCTGAAATCGAAACCAGGTGCGTAATCCCGGTGCGTTGATACAACACCCATTGCGCGGGCGGGATGGCGGACTGATCTCCAATCACCAGCGCTTTCAACACACCAGCATAAGGCTCTCCAGCCAACACGCGATCAATGCGCAAGGCAATCGTTTCGCGCATTGCCTCCACCACATAGTCCGGACGCCATACAAAATCGCTCAATCGCCGATTATCCGGGCTGTCTCGCACATGGCCGAGCGCGCGCAAATTGCGTTCCAGGAACCAGGCCTCCATGTCGAACACATGGGGATTGGCATTCGCATGTGGACGACGCAAGCGCACCGTGAAGGACCAGCGCTCCCCGGCATGCACGTGCGGCGCATCGGGTAACGGTTTTCCATTAAAAGAGGTCGTGTAAGTATTGAGCTGGATGTGTCGCGGAACCTGTGCGCCGGGTGTGTTGACATGCTCCACATCGAATTCGAAACGCCGTCCATGCTCGGTTTTAACCGGCAGGCTGGCAACTACGCCGATCAACGTTACATCCATACCCTCCCACGCTGGCGGTAGCGCATCCTGCATGCGTTGTTCGGCAACAGCCGCTGCAAACAGGAATCCTGCCCCAAATAACGTGCCCAGCAATAACCCGTGGCGCAATGCACTCAACCATCCGTGACGCGGCAACCAGTAGGCGCTCGCCAATAATGGCAGACCCCATACCCAGGCCAGATCAGGCAAAACCGATTGCTGTTGCAATAGCCAAACGCCAGCGACAAAAGCAAGTATGCTGCTGCGCATCAGTTAACCGACTTGCCGGGAAAACCGGAATCTCATGCGGCCAGTAAGCATGGTAAGGAGAGGCAAAAAAAGGAATTCAGTCAGGATATGCAGAAAATGACCGGATGCAAAGCGTATCTTGATCATTCCATACGCAAATTTGATATTTCAACTACCGGGCAAATCCGATAGTCAGAAAAATATCAGACCAATAAAACAATACGCTGACCATCTTCTTGCATCAGCTTGATGCCCGCGTGTACAGGCTGGGGGATCCCACGCAAGCACCGATGCAAACATCGCATTCACCGGATCTAACTTGTCACCAGATCGCCTTTGGCAGACAAAAAGCCAATATCGAATACCGGACAAGGCTGAGTTGCCGCATAATGGTGCGTATAAAAATACGGGAAATAGCCTGAAAGATGATCCTGGATCTTCACACCATGATGTTAATGATCTCCATGCTGACCCTGCTGCTGGCAGGACTGCTGGCATTGGCAGGATTGCATGCAGGCAATATTCGGGGAGTGCGGCTGTGGGCGCTGGCGAGCTTGTGCTATAGCCTTGCCAGCTTTATCACCTTCGCGGGTTTGACATCGACCAGCAGCGGCTGGCTGATCGTGCTGGGGGTTGTATTGGTGATGACCGCCAATGGATTGCAATTGTGCGGCATCCAGGCATTCAAGGGAGAACGCATCCGCTGGCGCATGCCCTTGCTGATTGCGACAGCCGCTCTGGCCTTGAGCATCTGGTTTACCATCATTGATCACAATGCCGATGCGCGTGCCATCACCAACTCATTGGCATTCGCCCTGATCAACCTGCTCTGCGCGCGGGCCCTGCTCATCCGTATCGAACAACCCTTGCGTACCGCCTACTGGTTTACCGGCATATCCTTTGTGGTCATGGCAGCGGCGGCACTGACCCGGGCGGCAACGATCCATCTGGTCCCAGCCGGTACTTTTGCAGGCCTGTACTCGCAGATTCCCCTCGTGCCGACACGCTTTCTTTTCCTCAGCCTGATCCTGATGTGCGTGACATTCGGCTTCATCCTGATGCTGAACTATCGGCTCATTACCAACATGCAAGCCATTGCATTGCGCGATGGTTTGACCGGCGCACTCAACCGGCGCAGCCTGGAAGAAGAGGCCATCCGCCTGCAGGCACGCTGTACCCGCAACGGTAATACGCTGGCGATCATGATGATTGATGTGGACCACTTCAAATTAATCAACGATCACAGCGGCCATCAGGTAGGCGACCAGGTACTGCAACGCCTGGCCGCTGTCGCGCAGGCATCCATTCGCCGCGACGATTACTTTGCACGCTATGGCGGCGAAGAATTCTGCATCCTGCTGCCCGACACCACCGAAGAAAAAGCCGAAGTATTAGCCGATCGCCTGCGCGAGGCTTATGCGGCTTTGACGATGGAGTTCGGTGGTGCAGTCCTGCAAAGCACCATCAGCATCGGCGTGGCAGATTCCAACCATGTTGGCCTGGAATTCAGCGCACTCGTCACTGCTGCAGACCAGGCGCTGTACCACGCCAAACAGGCAGGCCGCAATCGCGTGGTGGCCCACTCGGTGCTAGAGAATAACGTGCAGACGCAGGGGATGGTTACCGCTTGAATGAAGGAGTCGGCTCATTGCGGTCAGTCATGCCAACCACAATGAAGGTCCGCATTTCGGTGCGGATTCAACCGGTGGAACCCTCTGGGGGATTGCCAAAGTTCGCTTTCCGAAACCATAATCCAATGCCCGCTCTGTGCCCCCTAAGCCGCCCTTGATTAACGCTTTTAATATCGAATTTAGTGATAGATTTCCATTGTGGCTTCTGTCCGTATTATTAATACATATACGGACAGGCAAAGAAGTCACAATCCCATACTTCGCGACCCGTGCCGCCCTGAGACCTGCGACCAAAGTCGCTTGAACCGGAGAACTAATTGCACCGAGCCGGAATATTCAAGTCGAGCGTACTAATCGATGTCGTCAACTATGCTGGTTTGCCGCTGTTAGCGATCTACGGCTTCTCGATGTTTGCCTACCCATGGATATCCGGCAGTGGAAGCTGGCAACATGTACAAGCCGTCTGGGACAGGTGGCAAAGCCTAAATGCCGCTGCAATTGCCTTCGTGGCAAGCCTGGTTGCATTCAATATCTCAAAGTTCAACGAAAGCCGTCAGCGCGAGCGTGATTTCGTAGCGGCCAAGGCATTCTTGCCTTCCACCTTCAGTGGTTTGATGGAGTACTGCTCTCGCTCCGCACGCATCTATTCGGCTCTGTGGGAACGGGACGGTAAGACGCCGCTTGTCTTCGAGCATCCAGACCTGCCACAGGGTTACAGAGAGGTCTTCAGCAACTGCATTCGCCATGCAGATCCCTCAGTCGGTTCCTACCTCTCGAACATCCTGGTGCGATTGCAGGTTCACGACGCCCGTCTGCGGGACGCAATAGGCGAAACGACAAAAGGGCTTGATCGCGTGGTCGGCAAACACACGCTGATCGCATATGTATTGCGACTAGGCGAACTCTACGCCCTGATGGGCAATCTGTTTGGCTTTGCTCGAGGAGAAGAATCGTTCCAAGCAAAAAGCCTGACTTGGGAAGACTTCCGTAACGCTTACTCGATCCTTGACCTTGAAGTCGACGAATTTGTCATTGACGAGAGCATGAATCTGCAGGCCTTTACGAAGCGGTGGATTGAACGAGCCAAAAGCCAGACGGCTGCAGGCGAAAAGTGACGCCCAACCCTTCCATCGAGGGGATGCCCAAAATGCTGCAATCGCCGATATTGCGGAGCGCAAAAGCGTCGAGGCTGTATTTAATGGTATGACGCAGGGGATCACCTTGTAATTACTGCCGGTGGTTTGCACGTGGGCAAGCTGGCTGATTCCGATCCGAATCAATTACTCGTCGAGATCCAACACAGAGTCTATGTTGATGTCCATTTTTAAATTGCCCACCGGCTGTTTTGGCCGAGGAGCAGATTTTCGGGGTTATCACTCTGACTGACCATTCCTGGCACATCAAAATTATTCCTGATACCTATTCAATCAAGTACTTCAACCCTCTACCAGTACCCCATCTGCCAGTTGCAGCACACGCTGCATGCGCCCGGCCAGATCGGGGTCGTGGGTGACCACCAGAAAGCTGGTGCCGTGTTGCTGGTTCAGTTCCAGCATCAGTTCCTGAATGCCTTCGGCGGTATGGCGATCAAGGTTGCCGGTCGGCTCGTCTGCCAGCACGCAGGCGGGTTGCGTCACCAGTGCGCGGGCAATGGCGGCACGCTGGCGTTCGCCGCCGGAGAGTTCGCCGGGGGTATGGTCGAGGCGGTGCGCGAGACCCACCTCCTTGAGCACCTTGGCGGCGCGCTCGTGCGCTTCGGCAGTGGGTATGCGCCGGATCAGCAGCGGCATGGCGACGTTATTCAGGGCGGTAAATTCGGGCAGCAGATGATGAAACTGGTAGACGAAGCCGAGCGATTCATTACGCAGTTTGCCGCGCTCGGTTTCGCCCAGATGCTGAATGTCGCGTCCCATGATTTCCACGCTGCCGCTGCTGGCGTCATCCAGACCGCCCAGCAGGTGCAGCAGAGTGGATTTGCCGGAGCCTGATGCGCCCATGATGGCGATCCGCTCGCCTGCTTCCACGATCAGGTTGACGCCCGTCAGTACGCGCACTTCCTGGCGGCCCTGACGATAGGTTTTTTTCAGGTCGCGGCAGGCGATCACCTGCTTATTCATAGCGCAAAGCCTCCGCCGGATTGGTGCGCGATGCACGCCAGCTTGGATAGATGGTCGCCAGCCAGGAGAGCACCAGCGACACGATGCCTATCACCCATACGTCGTGCCATTCCAGCCGAGAGGGCAACTCGCTGATCTGATACACATCGGACGACAGGAAATGCACACCGAACGTGCGTTCGATGAATGGCACCACGGTGCCGATATTGAGTGCCAGCAATACCCCCGAGAGCAATCCCATGGCGGTGCCGATCAAACCGATGATCGCGCCCTGCACCATGAAAATTTTCATGATACTGGCCGGCGACGCGCCCAGCGTGCGCAGGATGGCGATATCCGGCTGCTTGTCGGTGACCACCATCACCAGCGTGGAAACGATATTGAACGCGGCGACCGCCACGATCAGCAGCAGGATGATGAACATCACGCGCTTTTCCATCTGCACTGCGCTGAAGAAACTGGTGTGCGACTGGGTCCAGTCGCGGATGGAATAATCGCCATCCAACATGCTGGAGAGCTTTCTGGCCACTTCCGGCGCCCGGTCCAGATCGTCCAGTTTCAGGCGCAGGCCGGAGACATGGTCGCCGGTGCGGAACAGCTTCTGCGCATCCTGCAGATTGATCAACGCCAGGCCGGAGTCGTATTCGTACATGCCAATCTGGAAAATACCGACCACCTTGAACTGTTTCAGCCGCGGTATCATGCCTGCCGGGGTGATCTGCCCCTGCGGGGTGATCACTGTCACCTTATCGCCCAGTTGCGCCCCGAGTATGCGCGCCAGGTCGGCACCCAGCACGATTCCCCACTCGCCGGGACGCAGCGCAGAAAGACTGCCCACGCGCATCTTGTGGCCGATATCGGTCACGCTGTCTTCCTGATCCGGCAGGATGCCGCGCACCACCGCGCCCTGCACAGCCTGATCGTAGGCCAGCAGGCCCTGGCCCATCACATAGGGGGCAGTGGCGATCACCTCCGGTTCCTTGCGGCTTTCGGCGGCAACCTTTTGCCAGTCGCCCAAAGTATTGTCGAAACCGCTGATCTCGATATGCGCGACGACGCCCAGGATGCGGCTGCGCAGTTCGCCCTGAAAACCGTTCATGACGGACAGCACGACAATCAGCGCAGCCACACCCAGCGCGATGCCCAGCATGGAAATCAGCGAAATGAAGGAAATGAAATGATTGCGACGCTTGGCGCGGGTATAGCGCAAGCCGATGTAGAGTTCGTATGGGCGCACTGGAGATTTGAGTTGAATTTGCTGCCAGCAGTTTGCCACAGGCGCACGTCTGCCGCCAGAAAATCGCGCATGTTGTGAATGACAGGGGGCCTGAATGATAAACTGCAGCGATGATCATCACTCTGCTTATTCCCGATTTGATCGCGCCGCCCGAGATGCGCGATGCCGCTTTGGACAAGCTTGCCCTGCCCGCCCTGCAAACCCTGCTGGCGCGTGCCAACAAAACGACTGTATCGGCTGAAGGCGGACTGGATGGCTGGCTGTGCCGTGCTTTCGGCGTGGATAAGCAGCAGGATTGGCCGATTGCTCCTGTCACGCTGCAAGCCGATGGCGGCAATGCTGGCAGCGATTACTGGCTGCGTGCCGATCCTGTCCACCTGCGGGCCACGCGCGACAAACTCATGCTGGTGGACAGCGGCGCGTTCCAGATCAATCAGGCCGAAGCGGAAACCTACGCCCAGGCATTCAATGCGCACTTCGATGAAGAAGGCTTCATCCTCTACCCGCTGCGCCCGGATCGCTGGTACCTGAAACTGGATCGGCCGCCTACCCTCACCACCCAGCCACTCACTGCGGTAACCGGCAAGCATGTCGACCCCTACTTGCCGCGGGGAAAAGATGGCCTCAAATGGCATCGCCTGTACAACGAAATCCAGATGCTGTTTTTCAGCCTGCCACTGAACGACGCGCGTGAAATGCGTGGGGAGTTGACGGTAAACAGCATCTGGCTGTGGGGCGGCGGTACATGCCCTCAAATCGCAGCGGCAAGAATGACCGTCTTGGCGAATGACTCCACGGCCCGCGCGATCGCCTTTGCTGCCGCCTGCCCCAACGATACCGTGCCACAGGACGCCAACACATTGGCCGGTAGTATGGACGACACCCTGGTGTTGCTGGAACACTTGCGTGGCGCAGCGCAATACGGCGATATCATTGGCTGGCGCGAAGGCATGCAGCAATTGGAAACCGACTGGTTTGCGCCACTGGTGAAGATGCTGAAATCCGGCAAAATTGCCGAACTGCGCATCATTGCACCGGGCGTAACGGAGAATACGGAATGGCGGGTAACGCGCAGCGGCCTGCTTAAATTCTGGAAACGCGCCAGCCTTGCAAGCTTGCTACGATGAATATTTTTAACTATCCAGCCATCGCTGGATCTGCTCGACGCATACCATTATGAAAATACCCAAAAGACTTGAACCACTGATTGAAGATGGCCTGATCGATGGCGTGATCCGCCAGCTGATGAGCGGTAAGGAGGCCATGGTCTTTGTCGTTCAATGCGGCGGCGAAGTGCGCTGCGCCAAGGTATACAAGGAAGCTAACAAACGCAGCTTCCGCCAGGCCGTTGATTACACCGAAAACCGCAAAACCAAAAACAGCAGACAGGCGCGTGCCATGGCGAAAGGCACACGCTACGGGCGCAAGGCCCAGGAAGAAGCCTGGCAAAACGCCGAAGTCGATGCCCTGTATCGCCTTGCCGGCGCGGGGGTGCGTGTACCCAAGCCGTACAATTTCCACGAAGGCGTACTGCTGATGGAGCTGGTGACCGACGCGCACGGCGACGCCGCCCCTCGGCTCAACGATATGGAATTCACTGCGGAACAGGCCCTCGCCCACCATCATGCATTGATGATGGAGGTAGTGCGCATGCTGTGCGCCGGGATCATCCATGGCGACTTGTCCGAATACAACATCCTGATCGGTGTGGACGGCCCGGTCATTATCGACTTGCCCCAGGCGGTGGATGCCGCGGGCAACAACCACGCCAGCAGCATGCTGGAGCGCGATGTCGGCAACCTGACCAGCTACTTTGGCCAGTACGCACCGGTGCTGCTCGATACCAACTACGGCAAGGAAATCTGGGCACTGTTCGAGCACGGCGAGCTGCATCCGGAGGTCGTTCTCACCGGTCATTTCGAACGCAGTACCGACGCCGTTGATCTGGATAGTGTGATGCGTGAAATTGATGATGCGCGCGCTGAAGATGCGGCACGGCGATTGCGAAAACTGGCTGCGGAATAAGTTCTCGATGCTACGTGTGAATCGCCACAAAACAGGCTGCTTTACGCCGCGCCAAAATTATCTTGCATGAATCGGTTGTCGAGACTTCCCGCATCAGCCTACAATCAAGTCAGGCAGCAAAATCCACTCCAGAGGTGCTTGTGTCGGAAGCCAAAATCAGTTCAAAAGACCTATATAAACAGTTGCGTGAAAGCATCATCAATTTCGAGCTTTATCCCGGTACACGGGTAACCGAATCTGAACTGGCTGCTCAATATGGTGTAAGCCGCACCCCGATTCGCGGGGCATTGCAGCGGCTTGAGACAGAGGGCTATTTACGCATCCTGCCAAAGCAGGGGTGCTTTATCCGCAATCTCGATATCGCAGAACTCGCGCATTACTATCAGGTTCGCATCACACTGGAAATGCTGTCGCTACAGCTGGCCGCCGAATTCATGTCCACAGCCGATCTGGAAAAACTGGCCCGGTCCTGGGACCCTGCCCGGCAGGAGGAACGCAGCAATGACGCGGAAGAAATGGAAGCCCGCGATGAATCTTTTCACATGACACTGGCGGAAGGCAGCGGAAACATCGCCTTGAAGCATTATCTGGAAGATATTAACGGGCGCATCCGTGCAGTCCGGCGCCTCGACTTTACCGACGCTACGCGCATCGACCGCACCTACGAAGAGCATTACCAGATTTGCCAGCAATTGCTCCAGCGCGACCTGACTGAAGCGCAAAGACTGATGAAAGCGCACATCAGCTACAGTGAGAATTTTGTCAAGAACCTCACCCTGACCCAGCTCGAGCGTGCACGTCGCGGCGGCAACCGCAACCGCTCAACGTAATCGCGCTACGCAGGTTCGATCACAACCAGCGCATCTCCCGCAGTAACCTGTTTGCCGGCACGGCAATGCAAAGCGCACACTGTCCCGTCGACCGGCGAATAAACGGAAAACTCCATTTTCATTGCCTCGACAATCAGCAGCGGATCACCGGCCTTGACCACGGAACCCGCTTCAATCAGCAACTTCCAGATACTGCCGCTGATATCCGATGCCACGATATGGCCGCTGCTGTCCTCGATGAGCGGTGCCTTATCCGCCTCCTCGATATGCGCACCATCTGTCTCGTAAGTTTGCCAGTGCGCAATTTCTGTGTTGAAAGCAGCCTGCTGCTGCACCCGGAAATCGGCGATGCTTTCCGCATTGTCGTGCAGGAATGCATCGTATTGAGCGAGGTCAAACACGGCGTCTTCAATGCGGATGTTGGCCCGCCCTTCGCGGAAATCCTCACGTAGCTGATTTAGCTCCGTTTCACTCACCGGGTAATAGCGCACCTGATCGAAGAAACGCAACAGCCACGGCGCACCCTGTTCGAATTGCGAATTTTTCAGAAACTTGTTCCAGATCGGCAGGGTGCGTCCGATCAGCTGGTAGCCGCCGGGCGAATCCATGCCGTAGATGCACATGTAGACGCCACCGATGCCGACCGTGCCTTCGGCCGTGTAGGTGCGTGCCGGGTTGTATTTGGAAGTGAGCAGGCGATGGCGTGGATCGATCGGGACCGCACACGGCGCACCCAGGTACACATCACCCAGCCCCAGCACCATATAACTGGTATTGAACACGATATCGCGCACCGCATCCTGACTGGCGAGGCCGTTGATACGGCGAATGAATTCAACATTACTCGGTAGCCATGGCGCGCTGTCCTTGACTGATTGCCGATAGCGCGCCACCGCATCCAGCGTGGCGCTATCTTCAAACGCCAGCGGCAGATGCACGATCCGGCTGGGTACGCGCATGCTTCCGGCAGGTGGCAATTGTGCTTCTAGCGCGCACAGCGTATCGAGCAATGCAGTCTGATGCAGGATGCGGCTGTCGTAATGGATCTGCAGCGAGCGCACGCCCGGTGACAACTCCAGAATGCCGTCTACCGGATGGGTCTTGAGTGCCTCCATCAATGCATGGATACGCAACCGCGAATGCAAATCGAGTACATTGGCGCCGTACTCCATCAGGATGTATTTATCCCCGGCCTGGCGATAAGCCACCGTCGGCTGTTCACCCTGCGCAGGCAATTCACGCAACACACAAGCCGATACGGTGCCGGCCAGCAGCAAGGTGGGCAGTTTGACATTCGGCAAGGCAGGCATGGGAGTAAGTGCCTCGATTGCCTGATCCTGGGCACGCTCCAGTGTCAGCGCGTCATCAAAACCCAGCGGGCGGAAACGGATACGATCGCCCGGTTTCACCTGACCGACTTTCCACAACTCGGCACGGGCAATCGTGGCCGGGCACACAAAGCCGCCCAGGCTGGGGCCGTCGCGCGTCAGAATCACCGGCATGTCGCCGGTAAAATTAATGCTGCCGATCGCATACTCGCAATCGTGAATATTGGACGGATGCAAACCCGCCTCGCCGCCATCGCTGCGCGCCCAGGTGGGCTTGGGCCCATTCAGGCGGATACCCAGGCGATTGGAGTTGTAATGCACTTCCCAGGCGGTGGAGAAAAACATCTCGATCGCGTCATCGGTAAAAAAATCCGGTGCGCCGTGCGGACCATACAGCACGCCGATTTCCCAATCCTGGCTGTATTCGGGTATCAATGCTGCGGGTGCTGCCGACTCGGCATAGCATGGTGCGGGCGTTGTACAGGCAGGCAATTCCGGGCGGCTGACTGCCAGCATGTCGCCGACCCTGAGCGGTCGTCCGCCATGGCCGCCAAACTGCCCCAGCGCAAAGGTCGAGCGGCTGCCCAGATACACCGGCACATCCAGCCCGCCACGCACCGCAAAATACGTGCGGCAACCGCTCAATACTTTGCCGATCACCAATTTTTGGCCACTTTTAACCTTGATCTCCTGCCAGAATGCGACCGGTTTGCCGTCCAGGGTTGCGGCCGTCGGTGCACCGCTCAAAGCGATAGTTGCCGCACAATGGAATTTGAGCGTCGCTCCCTGAATCGTGCATTCCAGCGCGGCGGCACCGGGATGATTACCGACGATGCGGTTAGCCAGACGAAACGCATAATCATCCATCGGGCCGGACGGCGGCACTCCGATATCCCAGTAGCCGATTCGTCCCGGATAATCCTGTACCGTGGAATAGGTACCGGCCTCGACCACCTCGATCACCGACGGCTGGAAACGGAATCCTTCCAGTGCTGTGGTCGAGACATTGCCGCTGACAAACACCGGTGACGCCACCACCTGGCGCAGGTAATCCAGGTTGGTGGCGATCCCCGCAATGTTTGTGGCGTCGAGGGCTTCAATCAGTTTCGCCAATGCCGCCTCGCGGTTGTCGCCATAAGCAATCAGCTTGGCCAGCATCGGATCATAATGCGCAGAGACTTCCACCCCGGTGGACACCCAGGTGTCCACGCGCACGTCATCCGGGAACACCACCTCGGTCAGCACGCCCGGGGAAGGCTGAAAATTTTTCACCGGGTCTTCGGCATAAATGCGCACTTCGATGGCCGCACCCTGCGGCACGACAGGCACATCCAGCGCAGGTGGCTCGCCTGCTGCGGTGCTGACCATCCACGCTATCAGATCGATGCCGGTAACCGCTTCGGTAATCGGATGCTCAACCTGCAAGCGCGTGTTGACCTCCAGAAAATAGAACGCGTCGCGTGCTGCGTCGTAGATGAATTCGATTGTCCCGGCAGAACGATAGTTGACCGCCTTGCCCAGCCTAACTGCGGCCGCGAGTAATTGAGCACGCGTGGCCGGCGGCAAGTTTGGTGCCGGCGTTTCTTCCACGACTTTCTGGTTGCGGCGCTGCAGCGAGCAGTCACGCTCTCCCAATGCGGCTACGTTGCCTTGGCCATCGCCGAAAATCTGCACTTCGACGTGACGCGCATTTTCCACAAAACGTTCCAGAAACACGCTGCCATCGCTGAAGAAATTTTTCCCGAGGCGCTGCACCGATTCAAATGCGGCCACCAGTTCGGCTGCATTGTTGCACCGGCTCAGGCCGATGCCGCCTCCACCCGCCGTGCTCTTCAGCATCACCGGGTAGCCCAGCCGCGCGGCAGCGTGTGTGGCCTCGGCCAGATCGGCGAGCAGTCCGGTACCCGGCGTCAGCGAAACGCCCGCCGCACCGGCAATTTCACGCGCGGTGTGCTTGAGGCCGAACTGACGCATCTGCTCCGGTGTAGGCCCGATAAACACCAGCCCGGCAGCCTCGCACGCCTCGGCAAAATCAGCATTCTCGGATAGAAATCCGTAGCCGGGAATAATGGCCTGCGCCCCGGTGGCCCGCGCTGCCTCGATTATTTTGTCGCCGCACAGATAGCTCTCGGCCGGGCTGTTTCCGCCCAGTGCAACCGCCTCATCGGCATCGACCACATGGCACGCATTGCGATCGGCATCGGAGTAAACCGCGATACTGCGCACACCCATTTTTTTCAGGGTGCGGATGGTACGGACAGCGATTTCGCCCCGATTGGCAACTAGTACGGTATGAAACATTGGCAACCTCGATTAATTATTCAATTGCGCCAGATATGCGCGCCAGCCGCCCAGCGCGGTGATTTCGGTCGCGCCCAGCAACGCCCACGATTCGCAGATGAATCCCTTGATCACGCTGCCATCCTGCAACTCCAGGCTACCAATACCCAGTGGTGCGGGCACTTCTGCGACAAATGCGCCAAACCCTCCGGTCGGCACATCCCAGACTTCCACTTCGATTGCACTGCCATTTTGCGCATCACGTACCAGCCCGGGTTTGGGCGGTGCGGTATTGGGCAAGGCATACAGACGATAGCAAGATGCTGTCTGCGTGCGCTCCACAAATTGTGCGTGACACGTCGTGAGTTGATGATTCAGGGGCATACCGGTCAAATGCGCGCCGACCACAGCAAGACGAATATATCCAGGGGCGGGAGCAACTGGCCCGGTCGACACAGTACATTCAGCGGGAGACTCGCGCCCCGTTGCGCCCAGTGTCCAGGGTGCATGGCGCTGCCAGCGCCGGGCAAAATCCAGCAAGGCGCGATCACGCCATGCCGGCGCAATCAGCGTCACGCCAAATGGCAAACCATCGCTGCGCCAGCCTGCAGGCAACGCCAGCGCAGCACAATCACCCAGATTGACGAAATTGGTATAAACACCGAGTTGACTGTTAACGGCTATCGGTTCTGCTTCCACCGCTGCCAACGTTGGCACAGTCGGTGCGCTGGGTACCAGTAGCGCATCAAAATCCGTCAGCACGATATCCAGTGCACGCTTGAGTTCGGCGCGGCGGTACTCAGCCTTGAACGTATCGACCGCATTGTAGCGTGCTGCCCGTTCGATAATATCTCGCACGACCGGATGCATATCTGCCGCATGATCTGTAATGAATTCGGCAATGGCAGCATAGCGCTCGGCCACCCATGGACCCTCATAGAGCAGAGCTGCCAGCGCCTGCATCGGACTGAAATCTATCGGTTCCAAGGTGACACCCATTTCGCGCATTTGCGCCAGAGCCGCCATATAGGCTGCGGCCTGTACCTCATCGCCGCAAAAATCCGGCTGTTGTGGAATGGCGAAACGCGGCGTTTTATCCATGCGTACGGCCACTTGATCCGGCACACTGTGGCGCGAATAAGGATCCAGCGCATCGAAGCCGCCAATTACATCAAGCACACTGCCGGCATCCTCCACGGTCAAAGCAAACACAGAGACGCAATCCAGCGTGCGGCAAGCCGGCAAGACACCCGTATTGCTGACCAGTCCGCGCGTGGGCTTTAACCCCACCAGATTATTGAAAGCGGCAGGCACGCGCCCGGATCCGGCGGTATCTGTACCCAACGCGAAGGGAACACTGCCACGCGCCACCACCGAGGCAGAACCCGAACTGGAGCCGCCACCGATATATGCCGGATTAAAAGGATTGGTCACTACGCCATAAGGCGAACGCACCCCCACCAGCCCGGTGGCGAACTGATCCAGATTGGTTTTGCCAAGCAAAATCGCGCCCGCCGCGCGCAAACGCGCCACGACAGTCGCATCGTGTTCAGTCACATGAGCAAAAGCCGGACACGCCGCCGTGGTCGGCAATCCGGCCACATCCATGTTGTCCTTGATCGCGAATGGAATGCCATACAACGGCAGGCGACAACGCTTGCCGTTCATCTTTTCCAGCGCAGCGGCCAGTGCTTCCAGTTGCTGCTTAAGCGTGGCGCTATCCACAATCATGATCCAGGCCGGATCGTCATGTTGCAAACCTGCCAGTAGCTCCCCAAGCAGCTTGGCTGGATCAGCCTGATCCTGAAGATAGGCAGCGCGCCACTGGCTGATGGTCCATCCCATGGTTGGCATCTCGTGTGCGTTTATTTGCATGTTTTGACCAGACATATCGATTTATTGATTCAGTATTGATTGATTAAATTGACAGATAGCTGCGCACGTTATCTGCATCCATGTTTTTCCCTTCGCCGTGCTTGATGATTTCACCACGCACCATGACCAGATACTGATCCGCCAGATCACGGGCAAAATCGTAATATTGCTCAACCAGCAAAATCGCCATTTCCCTTTCTCCGGACAATCGCCGGATAGCGCGTTCGATATCCTTGATGATGGAGGGCTGTATGCCTTCGGTGGGCTCATCCAGAATCAATATTTTCGGGCGCATGGCAAGCGCACGGCCAATCGAGAGCTGTTGCTGCTGTCCGCCGGACAGATCACCGCCACGCCGGTGCAGCATGTCTTTCAGGACCGGGAATAATTCAAAAATAAGCGGCGGTAATTTTTCCCGGGCCGGCAGACCGGCCAGTCCCATCTGCAAATTTTCGGCTACCGTCAGGCGCGGAAATATCTCGCGTCCCTGCGGCACGTAACCGATACCCAGTTGTGCACGCGCATGCGGCGGCAAGCGGGTAATGTCGCGCCCGTCAAACTGGATCTGGCCGGAACGCGCGGGCAGCAAACCTATCAGGCATTTCAGTAGCGTGGTCTTGCCCACCCCATTGCGCCCCAGCAGACAAGTGACGCGCCCGGCTTCCAGCGTAAATCCGACATCTCGCAGAATGTGCGAGCCACCGTAGTATTGATTGAGTTGTTCGACTTTAAACATTAGCGTCCCAGATAAACCTCGATCACACGTTCGTTGTTTTGCACCTGATCCAGGCTGCCCTCGGCCAGCACACTGCCTTCGTGCAGCACTGTCACTTTTTTGGCGATCTGCCCAATGAATGCCATGTCATGTTCAACGACCATAAGGGAGTGTTTACCGGCCAGTGACAGGAACAATTCGGCCGTACGGTCAGTTTCTTCATCGGTCATACCCGCCACCGGTTCATCCAGCAGCAGCAATTTGGGACGCTGGATCAGCAGCATGCCGATTTCCAGCCATTGTTTCTGACCGTGCGAGAGCAGTCCGGCTGGGCGATCTGCGCTATCCTGAAGGCGAATCAGCTTGAGCGTGTCCGAGATACGATCGCGTGATTCGTTATCCAGCCTGGCGAACAAGGTCGCCCACACGCCACGATCCGCCTGCATGGCCAGTTCCAGATTTTCGAACACACTGTGCTGCTCGAACACGGTCGGCTTCTGGAATTTTCGGCCTATGCCGCTTTGCACTATTTTTGCTTCGTTCATTTTGGTCAGATCCATGGTCTGGCCGAAGAATGCCGTGCCGCTGTCTGCCCGGGTTTTGCCGGTGATCACATCCATCATGGTGGTCTTGCCGGCACCATTAGGCCCGATGATGCAACGCAACTCGCCGTTGTCTATGGTCAGACTGAGTTGATTGAGCGCCCGGAAACCATCGAAGCTGACGGTGATATCGTCGAGATACAACACCGGACCATGGCTGGCATCCAGTTCACCCGGTTGCACAAAGTGGGCGAGCCCGGTCAATGCTCCACCGTCCTGTGTCTCGTTGTTTTCAGTGACTGAGGTATTCATTTCCAGCCACTTGTTATTTTGCGTCGCAATGCACTCAGCAACCCCATCAGCCCGTGCGGCAGATAAAGCGTCACGACAATAAAAATCGCACCCAGGAAAAACAGCCAGTAGTTGGGGAAACTCACCGTGAAATAGCTTTTTGCGGCATTCACCAGTACCGCGCCGAGGATCGGCCCGATCAGCGTGGCGCGCCCGCCCACCGCAGTCCAGATGGCAATTTCTATCGAGTTGGCGGGTGCCATTTCACTCGGATTGATAATGCCTACCTGAGGCACATACAGCGCCCCGGCGATGCCGCACAGAACGGCTGACAGCGTCCAGATGAAGAGCTTGTAGCTGACCGGGTTATAACCGCAAAACATGACACGCGATTCGGCATCGCGGATGGCCGCGAGCACCCGTCCATATTTGGAGGTGACGATATAACGCCCCAGCAGCAGCGCGCCCAACAATATCAGCCCGGTCAGCATATAAATGGCAACGCGGGTTTCCGGCGCGGTGATGGAATAACCCAGTACGCGCTTGAAATCGGTAAAGCCGTTGTTGCCGCCAAAGCCGGTTTCATTGCGGAAAAACAGCAGCATCGCCGCAAATGTCAGCGCCTGGGTGATGATGGATAGATAGACGCCCTTGATGCGCGAACGGAACGCGAAGAAACCGAACATCAATGCCAGCAGCCCAGGCACCAGGATCACCAGTAGCAGGCTATACGCGAAATGCTCGGTCCCGTGCCAGAACCAGGGCAGCGTTTTCCAGTCGAGAAACACCATGAAGTCCGGCACGCTGGCATGGTAAACGCCATCCGCACCAATGCCGCGCATCAGATACATGCCGAACGCATAACCGCCCAGCGCAAAAAATACTCCGTGGCCGAGCGAAAGAATGCCGGCGTAGCCCCACACCATATCCATGGCCAGCGCCACGATGGCATAGCACATGATCTTGCCGATCAGGGTGATGGCATAACTGGACACATACAGTGAGCTATGTTTGTCCACGCCCAGATGCAATATGGGCAAAACCACCAGCAGCCCGATTGCCAGCAAGCCCATTGCCAGCCATACCGAGTTGGAAAAGTAACGATAGGAATTTGTCATGTCTCAATCCACCGACCGGCCCTTAAGGGCGAACAGACCCTGCGGGCGTTTTTGTATGAACAGGATGATGAACACCAGCACGACGATTTTCGCGATCACCGCGCCCGACCAGGATTCCAGCAGCTTGTTGACGATACCCAGTCCCAGCGCAGCGTAAACCGTACCGGCGATCTGCCCGACACCGCCGAGCACGACCACCATGAACGAATCCACGATATAGCCCTGCCCCATGTCCGGTCCCACGTTGCTGATTTGCGATAGCGCCACGCCGCCCAGTCCGGCAATGCCTGCACCCAGCCCAAACGCCAGCGTATCCACCGTGCCGGTGGGCACGCCCAGCGCACCGGCCATGGCACGATTTTGCGTCACGGCGCGCATGAACAAACCCAGCCGGGTACGCGACAGCAGGAAACTCATGAAGATCAAAACCGCAATGGAAAAACCCAAAATGATGATGCGGTTCCATGGCAGCACCACGTCCTGGATGATTTCGATCCCGCCGGATAACCAGCCCGGATTGGCCACATCGACGTTTTGTGCGCCGAAGCTGACGCGTGCCAGCTGGATCAGGATCAGGCTGATACCCCAGGTCGCCAGCAAGGTTTCCAGGGGCCGCCCATACAGGCGGCGGATCACCAGCCGCTCCATCACCATCCCTACCCCGGCCGCAGCCAGAAATGCAATGGGCAGTGCAGCCAGTACATACCAGTCGAAATGCTGAGGGAGATGCGTCTTAAACCAGCCCTGCACGAAATAGGTGGCATAGGCCCCCACCATCAGCAACTCGCCATGCGCCATATTGATGACGCCCATCACGCCATAGGTAATTGCCAGACCGAGTGCGGCGAGTAACAGCACACTGCCCAGGCTTAGACCGGAAAACAGGCTGGCAGCCGCGCGTGCCAGGCTGACGCGTAGATCAATACTTTTCAATGCCTGCTGCGCCGCAGCGCGCACCACCGGGCTGGCCTCGTTGTATTGGCCATTGTTCTGGATAAGCATGTCAGCCAGCTTGGTACGCACTTCCGGATTATTGGTCGCACCGAGTATCTTGACCGCCGCCAGACGCTCTGCTTCATTCGTACTGGCTATCTGGATGCTGGCCTGTGCCAGCAGCAAATCCTGACGGATTTCTGCATTGGTCTCCTTCGCCAGGGCTTGTTGCATCAGCGGCAACTGCTCGGGTCGCGGATCCTGCTTCACATCGCGCGCTGCTTTAAGGCGCGTCGCAAGGTCGGAAGAAAAAAGCCTGAATGCAGACAAAGCGCCTTCAACTGCCCCTCTCAGCCGGTTATTCACAATGATGGATTCGGCGCTATCCGGTACCGGACCCAAAGCTTGCAGCGTGGCGGCGTCAAGCGCCTGATCATCGCGCACGATAAGCAAGCGCCCGTGATCCTGATACAGCGCATCATCGGTCATGGCGCTGAGTACGGCTTGCGCCTCAGGGCTGGGATGGCTGGTCAGGTATTTCACCACGGCCACTTTGGCATCATTGTCATCGGCCGCCAGCTTGCTCAGCTGGCTTGCATCAAGTGCAGCATGTGCAGGCCAGCTCAACAAGGCAAGCAGGACGCAACACAGGTAGATGGCACTACGTGTCATATACAAACTTTCGGAATGAATGCCGCGAGAACGAATTCTCGCGGGGAGCATTGCGTGGTATCACCCACACTCGATTACAACTTTTGTTTGCCCTCATTGCCCGCGATGTACGGACTCCATGGCTGCGCACGGATGGTTGTTGGTGTTTTCCACACCACATTGAATTGCCCGTCTGCGCGGATTTCGCCGATCATGACCGGCTTGTGCAGATGGTGGTTGGTCTTGTCCATTTCCAGCGTGAATCCGGACGGCGCCTTGAATGTCTGCCCAGACATGGCGATGCGCACTTTGTCCACCGCATCGGAATGGGCTTTTTCGACTGCCTGTTTCCACATATGGATGCCCACATAAGTGGCTTCCATCGGGTCGTCGGTAACCGGAAAATCCTTCAGGCCCTTCTTCTTGACGTAATCCTTCCACATCTTGACGAAGGCAATATTGACCGGCGATTTGACCGACTCAAAGTAATTCCACGCGGCCAGATGACCCACCAGCGGTTTGGCATCCATGCCCGCCAGTTCCTGTTCCGCAACCGAGAAAGCCATGACCGGAACATCCGTGGCCTTCAGCCCCTGGTTGCCAAGTTCCTTGTAGAACGGCACATTGGAATCGCCATTGATGGTGGAGATCACCGTGGTCTTGCCGCCGCCGGCAAATTTCTTGATGTTGGCTACGATGGTCTGGTAATCGCTGTGGCCGAACGGGGTGTACACCTCCGCAATATCGGCTTCTTTCACGCCTTTGGATTTGAGAAACGCGCGCAGGATTTTATTGGTCGTACGCGGATAGACATAATCCGTGCCGAGCAGGAAGAAACGTTTGGCGCCGCCGCCATCCTTGCTCATCAGGTATTCCACCGCCGGGATGGCCTGCTGGTTGGGCGCCGCACCGGTGTAAAACACATTCTGCGACAACTCTTCGCCTTCGTACTGCACCGGATAAAACAACAGCCCGTTGAGCTCTTCGAATACCGGCAGCACCGATTTGCGCGAAACGGAAGTCCAGCAGCCGAACACCACCGCAACCTTGTCCTTGGTGAGTAACTGACGTGCCTTTTCTGCAAACAGCGGCCAGTTGGAAGCCGGATCGACCACCACAGGCTCAATCATGCGCCCCAGCACACCACCGCTGGCATTGATCTGCTCAACGGTCATCAAAACCACATCCTTGAGCGCGCTCTCCGAGATCGCCATGGTGCCGGATAGCGAATGCAACACCCCTATTTTGATGGGAGATTTGTCAGCCGCAAATGCGAAGTGATTACCTGCCAGCAACGTACCTGCCGTGATCGCACCCATGGTGCCTAAAAACTTGCGACGTTGATTGTCCATCCTGCTATCTCCTTAAAGTTGGCAACTTGATTTTTACTGCATCGCATACACAGCATGTTTGGGGTTCTAATGCCCATCGCCTTGATGGTCCCTGAGCTATGCTGCCCAACTAATTAGCAAGTAAGGTGCCAATCTCAATTTAATTCAGGTTATTGATTCAATCTATTGAATGTTATGTGATTTATATACGATTTATATTCCTGCGCAGGATGCGCCTGACATCCATCACGCCCATGAATGATGCATCCATGGGTGATCTCGCACCAATGTAGTGCTACGTTGTATACAACAAAAGATGACATTCCTAGGCTTGGAACGATAGGCTGGGTATGAACAGAAAGTTTGGAACAGGAGCGAGTAAACGTGCGGCAGGAAAGTAGTACCTCGCTGTAGATTCAGTGCATACGATTTGTATAATTGGTTAAGTAAACTCGCCGTACTTCAATGGTGGCTACAGCTGTGTACTGAACATCGCAGAAGTGCCAAAGACAAACCTTCGCAAAATTTTATGTTTTTTATTTTATTGTAAGGTGTATAACTTGTGGCTTTATCCGACAGTATCTATACATGACAACCGAGCCAAAAACAAAATTTCCGAATGGCACCAAGCCCGTTAAGTCCTTGACCAAAGTGTTGATTCAAAGCGAGCGCGTCAGGGACATGGTGGAAGAAGCTGCCGTAGAGTTGTCATCGGTCAATATGGTTCTCAAGCAAGAGCTCGCAGAGCGAGGCTCACAGCCCGAGGTTGAAAATGCCATTCACAAAAGCGAGACTGTTGAAATTAAAGTGGAAAAAGCTGCCGAAGAGTTGTCGGTCGTGAATCAGGCATTAGAAAATGAGGTCAATGAGCGGCACTTGCTAGAACATCAATTGGCCGCCGCTGAAAAGCAGGAAAAAGCGGCTCGCCATGTCTCCTTTCACGATCCTTTAACGGGTCTGCCGAACCGAGTGCTGTTTAATGATCGGCTAGAACATGGTTTGGCGCAGGCAAAACGGCATAACTGGGCACTGGCTGTGATGTTCATGGATCTGAATGGTTTCAAAGGCATCAATGATACGTATGGACATGACACTGGCGACAGCGTATTACGAATCATATCGCAGCGGCTCAAGGACAATACGCGTGTTGACGACACCGTCTGCCGTCACGGCGGAGATGAGTTTTTGTACGTGCTAATGGAGGTTCGTGATGAACGAGATATCACTTTGATCACGCAAAATATCCTTAAGGTGATTCAAGAGCCATGTGATGTCGGTGGACTTGAACTCATTTTAAGCGCCAGTATCGGGATCTCGATTTTTCCGAAAGATGGTACCACTGCGGATAGTTTGATCAAAAAAGCAGACAAAGCGATGTACGTCGCTAAAAACACGAAATCCGGATATGCATTTGCACAATAATTCCACTTTATTGCAGTTCTGAAAACGCGTCCTAAAATTCTCTTGGGGGGTATCCGCGATTTTGTGTAAACGGGAAATTGTTTAAAGCTGCGGCATGCGCTCATCGAACATGATCGCGAACCGATTTAACACCGCTTTCCAGTTCTGAATCGGCATTGTCCATTTCTTGCTGATGTTGCGCAGTGCCAGATAATACAGCTTGATCAAGGCATCGTCATTGGGTGTCAAACAGCGTGCAAAACTTTCCAGATTAGGGGTGGAAACAGCGTCCAATAGTTTCCACCCCAGTATGTAATCATCCGGCGTTTTGAGCCGGGGGTATCTGGAGTGTTTTATATGCGGGGTATCAGGGTGTCGAGAAGCGCGAAGAGCATCTGGAAACGCCGGTTAACTGGCATGTCGCGATGCGTCCCGGTAAACGTCGTGCCCTGGACAAATCACCCGAGGGCGAACAGCAGGAATGGCTGGAACAGGCCCGTGCCAGCATTCGTGCCAAAGTCGAGCATCCGTTCCACGTAGTGAAGAATCTGTTTCGTCATCGCAAGACGCGCTATCGGGGACTGGCCAAAAACGCGGCGCAGTTGTTCTCGCTGTTTGGCCTGGCGAATCTGATGCTGGCGCGCCGATGGTTGCTTAACCCTCAGGGGAAAGTTGCGTCCTGAAAATGGGAAATGAGCAGAAAATCGCACAAAACGCACTGCACTGATCGAAAAGCAAACCAGCTTGCTGGCTGGCTTCGTCAATATCCCGCAGATTTCTCGGGAGCGGTGAATTGTTCAGCGTCTCCCTAAAACCTACTTTGACGGAACTTTAGTTAAAACAGAGACGATGCCCAACAATCAGGGCTCGATTATTTGGGCAGTCATGGAAGATGCGCAGGCTGGTATGCTCCAAGCGTACGGCAAAAAAACAGAGTGACCACGGCGTTACCTTCAGCTTACCCGTAACTTTACCTGAAGCATTCAGTGACGGCTCAGTGAGTGTTCATTGATTGATGGCTTGCATGATGCTAGCACGGGGCAAGAATGATGCTGAAATCAGATCAAGCCTTGTCGCCGGGTAAGTATAGCGGTAAGAACGCCAGACACATTAAAAACAATAATTATTTATTATCAATATGTTGCATGTTATATCTGGCGGAGAGGGCGGGACTGTAATCCACCTGGAGAGACAACCCGCTACCAGCCTGCAACCCAGCGAATATAAGCCTTTCAGGTTTTGCATAGGTGTGGTAAGTTGGTGGGGTAAGACACTCCCTCCCCTCCTTTAGGATTGCCATGTCAAACAAACCAGTTCAGCGCAAGGGTCTCCCCGGATACTACGCCACCCTTGAGATACCCAAGGCAGTGCGCCCCGCCTTCAACAATAAGCGCCGCTTCATGCAATCCCTGGAGACCCAATCCCTTACCCTGGCAACTCGGAGGCTTCCTATCCTGATTGCTCAATGGCGGGTAGAGATTGAGAAGGCACGAGGAACCACTACACCAGCAGCGAACCTTGAGTGGGAGTTCCTGGCCTGGAAGAAGGCCCTGGAGAACGAGACCGACGAGGACAACCGAGAGGCCCTTGAAGGCTACATCGTGAGCAAGCTGGACGCGCTGGAAGATGCCAAAGGCGAACGGGTAGCACAGGAAGCCGCGGGGGTAGTGTTTGGCAATGATGTATTGCTGGCGTCAGAGCTGGGGCCGTGGCTGGCCTCAATCACCCAGAGCCTGTAAATAATTCTGTGTAACTGCCCCGCGTTTAAATATGTCCTTGAAGTCGATCCTCGAAGGCGATAATAAATCGGCTCATTGCATTGCGCCAGTTCTGGATGGGCATGGTCCATTTTTTT
>NZ_JBTSEG010000006.1:0-118909 GCF_054605375.1 Sulfuriferula sp.
ATGGGCTTTGGTACTACTTGATGTCTATGGCGGGGATGCTGGTAGCAATGTCCGACCCTTATGACAAACCGATGAGTGAGCTCAACCTTATCCCTAATCCCATACATAAAGATGGTATAAAAAATCAGTAGTGTCCGGTTAAATGAAGGGGTAAATCGCTGAGAGCCATGATTGACGCGGGATTTAAAGCAATGAAGGGTGTCTCCGATTTGAACGGCGAAAGGTGGTTCTGGCAGTCTTCCGGTTTTTCTTCCGGAGGCTGCCATGAACATCGGCAAGACGCTGTTCGCTCAACTCATGGACTTCCTCCCCTGGAAGACCTTCCATCGCATCGTCGATCGCCACGACGGTGATCGCTACGTAAAGTCCATGACATGCGCCGATCAATTCCGCGTGATGGCCTTCGCGCAACTGACGTACCGCGAGAGTCTGCGCGACATCGAAGTCTGCCTTTCGGCACAGTCGGCCAAGCTCTACCATATGGGCTTGCGGCAGGAGATCAAACGCTCGACGCTAGCCGATGCCAACGAGGCGCGCGACTGGCGTATTCACGCCGAATTTGCCCAGCGCCTGATCGGGCAAGCACGCAAGCTTTATGCGGGCGACAGCTTTGGCATCGAGTTGGAGAATACGGTTTACGCGCTGGATTCGACGACTATCGATCTGTGCCTGTCGCTCTTTCCGTGGGCGCTGTTTCGCACCACGAAGTCTGCGGTGAAGATGCACACGCTGCTGGATTTGCGCGGCAACATTCCCAGCTTCATCCACATCTCCGACGGCAAGCTGGGCGATGTCAATGTGCTCGATGTGCTGATGTTGGAGGCAGGGGCGATCTACGTCATGGATCGGGGCTATCTGGACTTCGCCCGGCTTTACGTGTTGCATCAAGCACAAGCCTTCTTCGTTACTCGTGCCAAGTCGAACACCCGGCTCAAGCGCATTTATTCGGCTCCGGTAGATCGCAGCACGGGCATCATCTGCGATCAGACCGTCGCGCTGACCGGCGCCACCAGCCGCAAGGGCTATCCCGAACATCTGCGCCGCATCCGTTACAAGGACGCCGAGACCGGCAAGACACTCTTGTTCCTCACCAACAACTTCGCGTTGCCGGCAGCCACCATCTGCGCGCTCTACAAGGCACGCTGGCAGGTGGAACTGTTCTTCAAGTGGATCAAGCAGCATCTGCGTATCAAAAAGTTTTACGGCACTACCGAGAATGCGGTGAAGTCGCAAATCTGGATCGCCGTGTCGGTCTATATCCTCGTCGCCATCGTCAAAAAGCGCCTCAATCTGAACGCCTCGCTCTACACTTTGCTACAGATTTTTTCCCTCACCCTTTTCGAGAAGATGCCCATCCAGCAAGCGTTTCCGGGTAGCAACTACAAATCCGAACAGGGCAACGACTGCAACCAGATGAATCTATTCGCGTTTTAACCGGACACTACTGATAAAAAATCATAGTTGATCAAAAAATCACATTAATTACTGTGGATGAAAAACCATATTAAATGGCGCATGCAGAACGCGACCAGCCGAACAATTATTTGCCAACAGGCAGTGCAGATCGTCTCTGCAAGGAAATCATTACATGCTCAATAACTCATCCATACTTATCACCGGCGGTACCGGGTCTTTTGGCCACACATTCGTGCCGATGACCCTGGCCAAATATAACCCGCGCCGGCTTGTCATCTTCTCCCGCGACGAGATGAAACAATGGGAAATGGCCAAGCTTTACAACGGTGATGATCGTGTGCGATTTTTCATTGGTGATGTGCGTGACAAGGATCGTCTTTCACGCGCACTCGACGGCATTGATTATGTGGTTCACGCTGCAGCTACCAAGATCGTACCAACAGCCGAATACAACCCCTTTGAATGCGTGAAGACCAACATACTGGGTGCGATGAACCTGATCGACGCATGCATAGACCGAAAGGTTAAACGCGTTGTCGCACTTTCGACCGACAAGGCGAGCAGCCCGGCCAACCTTTACGGCGCGACAAAACTCGCCTCCGACAAACTGTTCGTAGCGGGCAATGCCTACGCAGGTGCTCACGAAACGCGCTTTGGTGTGGTTCGTTACGGCAATGTAATGGGCTCACGCGGTTCGGTAATCCCATTCTTCCTCTCCATCGCCGACAAGGGCATTTTACCGATTACCGATGATCGCATGACCCGTTTCATGATTACCCTGGAGCAGGGCGTAGACCTCGTATGGCATGCCTTCGAAGACATGGTTGGTGGGGAAATTTACGTCAAGAAGATACCCTCCATGAAAGTGACCGACATTGCCAGGGCCGCCGCATCCGATGCCCGCCATGAAATCGTCGGTATTCGCCCGGGTGAAAAACTCCACGAACAGATGATCGGGCCTGAGGACGCACCACATACCTACGAATATGCCGAGCATTTTAAAATTCTGCCGGCAATTCACAACTGGAGTACGGACCTCACGCGCATCAATGACGGGAAAAAAGTCGCTGAAGATTTTACCTATTGTTCAGACAATAATCCCGATTGGATGAACATTGATACCCTACGTGCCTGGATTGAGCAGAACCGGAATAAAATCGGCAACATCTGAACACAATGATTCCATACGGACGTCAAGATATTTCTGAAGCCGACATCCAGGCTGTCGTGGATGTTCTGCGCTCGGATTTCCTCACCCAGGGTCCTGCTGTCCCTGGTTTTGAGAATGCGGTAGCAGCCTATTGTGGTGCGCAGCATGCGATAGCGGTCAACAGCGCAACCAGCGCCTTGCATATTGCCTGCCTGGCGCTGGGTGTGGGTCCAGGCGACTGGGTATGGACCAGCCCCATCACCTTCGTGGCCAGCGCCAACTGCGCGCTATATTGCGGCGCGCAGGTCGATTTTGTAGACATCGATCCACGCACTTACAACCTCAGTGTGGAATACCTGACAGCAAAACTGACACAGGCGGAAAAGTCCGGCACCCTGCCCAAGGTGGTCATTCCGGTACACCTGTGTGGCCAACCCTGCGACATGGCCGAAATCCACGCCCTGAGCCAACGCTACGGTTTCAAGATCATCGAGGATGCATCGCACGCAATAGGTGGCCGATACAAGGATGAGCCCATCGGCAATTGCTGCTATAGCGACATCACCGTGTTCAGCTTTCATCCGGTCAAGATCATCACCACCGGCGAAGGCGGGATGGCGATGACCAATGACGCGCAACTGGCCAAGTGCATGCAACGCTTACGCAGCCATGGCATTACTCGCGATACAACTGAGATGACGCATGCGCCGGATGGCCCCTGGTACTACCAGCAGATCGACCTCGGTTTTAACTATCGCATGACCGATATGCAAGCGGCATTGGGCTTGAGCCAGATGCAGCGGTTGGATGAGTTTGTGATCAGGCGTCACGCCATCGCCAAGCAATATGACGCACTTTTAGCCGATTCGCCAGTAGTTATCCCCTGGCAACATCCGGACAGCTACTCCGGTCTGCATCTGTATGTAATTCGGTTGAAGCTCGGTGAAATTGGTACGACACACCGAAAGGTATTCGAGGCACTACGGGCGGCGGGTATCGGAGTGAACTTGCATTACATCCCTGTGTATCGCCAGCCCTACTACGAACAAATGGGCTTCAAGGCAATACATTGCCATGAGGCGGAGAAGTATTACGCCGAGGCGCTCAGCTTACCGATGTACCCTGGGTTAACTGATGTACAACAAAAAGAAGTCATCACAACGATTTACAAGACAACCTCAAAATGAATATCGCCATCATTCCCGCCCGGGGTGGCAGCAAACGTATCCCACGCAAAAATATCAAGAATTTCTGCGGCAAACCCATGATTGCCTGGTCGATTGAGGCAGCCAAAACATCGGGCCTGTTCAACCACATCATCGTATCGACTGATGATGCGGAAATTGCAGAAGTGGCCACGCAGTGGGGCGCCAATGTGCCTTTCATGCGCCCCGCAGAGCTGTCTGATGACTATACGGGGACTACCGAAGTCATTGCCCATGCAACGCGGTGGGCTTCAGACCAAGGTTACGATGTGGATGCGGTCTGCTGCATTTACGCTACCGCGCCTTTTGTGCAAGTGGAGGATCTCAAACGGGGGAGAAAAGCGCTCGAGTCTGGTGATTGGGCCTACGCGTTCAGTGTGACTGAGTTTGCCACCCCGATTTTTCGCGCATTCAAACAGGCTGCTGACGGTGGGGTAGAAATGTTCTTTCCGGAACATTTCTCAACACGCTCGCAGGACTTACCAACAGCACTACACGATGCCGGGCAATTTTACTGGGGCCGACCAACAGCTTGGATAGAGGGGAAACGCATTTTTGACCGACACTCCATTCCGGTTGTGATGCCACGCTGGCGCGTACAGGATATTGATACTCAGGAAGACTGGGAGCGTGCGGAGATTCTTGCGCCAATCATTATGGGCACAAAGATTTAAGAATGGCTGCGCAAAACATCGCATTCCGAGTAGATGCATCCAGCCAAATCGGTACCGGGCATTTCATGCGCTGCCTGACCTTGGCGGATGCATTGAAACAGCGCGGGGTACAGATTCGTTTTGTCAGCCGTCACATGCCCGAGCATTTGCGGGACATGTTGGTTGTCAACGGCCATGAGTTCATGTTGCTCGATAGCAGCCCAAGCGATGCGATTTCTGATGGTCTCTCTCACGCCCACTGGCTCGGCACCAGTCAGCACGCCGACGCGCAAGACACGGCTCAGGCCCTGTCTGATCATACTTGGGACTGGCTGGTCGTTGACCACTATGCGTTGGATTTCCGTTGGGAGTCAGAGCTTCGCCAAACGGCCAAAAATATCCTGGCCATCGACGATATTGCTGATCGCCAGCATGACTGCGATGCGCTGCTGGATCAAAACTTCTACGCCGATATGGATACCCGCTACATCGATAAGGTGCCCTCGCACAGCAAGTTATTACTAGGTCCGCGCTATGCCCTACTGCGAGACGAGTTTCGCCAACTGCGTGAACAAGTCAAGCCGCGTAGCGGGCCAGCCAAACGAGTGCTTGTTTTTTTTGGTGGTGTGGATGCCGACAATTACACTGGCCGCGCCATAGAGGCAGTGGCAAATATCAACATTCCTGATCTGCGTGTTGATGTGGTGATCGGCGTACAGCACCCTTCTCGTGAGGAAATCGAGGGCGCCTGTGTCAAGCATGGCTTTAACTTGCATGTGCAGACCGCGCGGATGGCCGAACTGATGGTGGCCACAGACTTGGCTATTGGGGCGGGTGGCGCAGTAACCTGGGAGCGGTGTTGTTTGGGGGTTCCTGCATTGGTTTTTGTTGTGGCCGAGAATCAGCGACGCCTGGTTGAGGATGCCGCGATACAAGGATTTTTGTATGCGCCGCTATCGCGGTCTGGCACCACATCATCTGTGGAGTTGCATCTCAAAGCATTTTTGGACAACCCCGCCCTTTTGCAGTTAGTGTCTCGCAGAGGTTTGGATGCCGTAGACGGTCGCGGAGTCTACCGTGTATTACGAGCGATTGGGTGTGGTTCGATTGTAATCCGTGAAGCGACGCAGGCAGACTCAGAAAATTTGTTTCTTTGGCGGAATCATCCCTCAATTAGAGCGGTATCTCGCAACACCAATCCAATTGAGAAACCTGATCATCAGGCATGGCTTGGTGCAATACTGTCTAGCCCCGACAGTTTGCTGCTGATCGGGGAGTGTCAAGGCGAAGCAATTGGGGTAGTGCGCTTCGATGTACGTGCTGACGAGGCCGAAGTTTCGATATACCTGGTGCCGGGTCGTCAGGCACAAGGTTTTGGCTCGGAGTTGTTATTGGCGGCGGAACAATGGCTGACTAAATATCGTGCCGATGTGCTTTTTATCAAAGCAGAAGTCCTCGGCAACAACGAACCTTCGCAGCGTCTTTTTCATACTGCGGGATATCAAACGCACGCTACTCTGTACACCAAGAAAGTTCATCGTTTATGAGCAAATCATTCCGTATTGCCGACCGTATTATAGGTTCTGAGCACGCCCCATTTATCATCGCCGAGATGTCCGGCAACCATAACCAATCGCTAGAGCGCGCTTTGGAGATCGTCGAGGCTGCGGCGAAGACCGGCGCGCACGCCCTGAAGATACAGACATATACACCCGATACGATGACGCTTGATCTGGATGAGCGAGAATTTCATATCAGCGATCCCAACAGCCTGTGGGCGGGCACGTCGCTCTACAAGCTCTATGGTGAAGCCTACACGCCGTGGGAATGGCACAAGCCCATCTTCGACCGGGCACGTGAACTGGGTATCATCGCTTTCAGCACACCTTTCGATGACACGGCTGTAGATTTTCTCGAAAACCTGGACGTGCCGTGCTACAAGATTGCCTCGTTTGAAAACACCGACCTGCCGCTGATTCGCCGCGTGGCGGCTACCGGAAAACCGCTCATTATTTCAACCGGCATGGCCACAGTCGCCGAACTGGATGAAACCGTTCGCGCCGCGCGGGATGCAGGTTGCAAGGACTTGATCCTGCTCAAGTGCACCAGCACCTACCCAGCCACGGCCGAGAACACCAACATCCTGACCATTCCACATCTGCGCGAATTGTTCGACTGCGAAGTGGGGCTGTCCGACCATACCATGGGCTTGGGCGTATCTGTGGCCAGCGTAGCACTGGGTGCAACTGTCATCGAAAAGCACTTCACCCTCAACCGTGCCGATGGCGGAGTGGACTCGGCTTTTTCCATGGAGCCGGCCGAGATAGCGCAACTGGTAGCGGAAACCGAACGGGCTTGGCAGGCACTTGGGCACGTGAGCTATGGGCCAACTGAAAAAGAAAAGAAATCCCTGGTGTTTCGCCGCTCTCTGTATGTTGTGAAGGACTTGAAAGTCGGCGAGACGCTGACAAAGGAGAACCTGAGAGCGATTCGTCCGGGTTATGGATTGCCTCCCAAATATCTTCCTGCATTGCTTGGTCGGCGTCTTGTAAAGGACGTGAAGATGGGTACAGCCATGTCATGGGACTTGATCGGCTGATCCTGATGATTAAACGATTGAAGGGATGGTTGTCCAATCCGCAACAAAGCTCCCTTTACACACACTTCAAGGGCATGCGGCGGAGTGCCGTGTCGCCCAAAGAAGTTGTATTGGTGCAGTGTGTCGAGGATTTGTATTGCTTCGGCCTGTTTGGCCAGATCGCGTCTTCGTTGCGCGAGAAAAATGCTGTCCGGGTCGAACAGTATGTGTTGAGAAGCTTGCGCGTGGGAGAGGCGAAATCCCTGTTCGCTTTTATGGCTTCACGCTTGTTTATCAACCCATTGCATAGCTTCAAGTGGATACGTTTATACAAGTCTTTTTGTGATGGTGTCGGTTATCGCAGTACCGCACTTCGCCCAATCGGGGACTTGATTGATATTTGCCGTGCATGGAAATGCTGGCGAAGTTTGTCTGACAAAGAACCACTAGTCGGTATGAAGATAGATGGAATCACTGCGGGAGACTTGATCAATGACAGTTTCCTTCGCTTTAAGCCTGCCCCCACGGTTGATCTGAAAGATATTTATTTACTGGCATTACTTTGGCAAGCACATCGGGATGTTCGACGAGCAAAAGCTTATTTCTCGCGCGTCAGACCAAAGCTCTATCTGACTTCTTACAGCACCTATATTCAGCATGGCATTCCGGTAAGGGTGGCTCTGCAATATGGCGTACGGGTATTTTCGTTTGGCAATTATCAGGAGTTCACAAAAGAGCTAACTCTTGAAGACTGGGTACATACCAAAAACCCCGATGGTTACGCAAAAGAGTTTTTAACGCTGAATTGTCAGGATGAAAGATTGGCTTTGGCAGAAACGGCCTTGTCCACGCGCGTGACCGGTGGAGTGGATAGTGCAACCGCCTATATGAAAAAATCCGCCTATGCAGAATCGGGTGAACCGGTGCCAGACGTACGGGGTATGACGGGCCTTTTTCTGCATGACTTTTACGATAGCCCACATGTTTATCGGGAAATGGTATTCCCTGATTTCTGGGAATGGGTGTGCTTCACGATTGAAACGCTGAATAGTGCGAATATTCGCTTCTTTGTGAAACCGCACCCGAATCAAATCAGCCTGAGTGACAAGGTGCTGGATGCCTTAAAGCAACGCTATCCAGGGCTGTCGATGATTTCATCCGGCGTCACAAACAAGCAGTTGGCCGAGGCGGGGATGTCCTGTGCGGTAACGGTCTATGGCACGGTCGCTCACGAAATGGCGTACCTTGGTGTGCCGACCATTGCCTGTGCGCATCATCCGCATATCAGCTTTGGTTTTTGTAGAACAGCACATAGTCGGGATGAATATGCCGATCTATTACAGAACTCCTGGCACTTTTGGATGGATAAAGCGCCCATGCACCGTGAGAGCTTGATTTTCTACCATATGCACAGCCTGAACCTAAGTGAGGAAATGAAGGTACTTAGAGATGCTGCAATGGGATTTCGCAAGGCTTGTGAAGAAAATAACGGGCAGCACGATCTGGCCGGAATGCTGAGTAAAATTGCTACACTTCCGGGCTATGAACAAAGCATTAGCCGGTTGGCTGGGAGATGATGCGGCTGCCTATGGGTGAAGGGTGTGTGATGGCATCTGCCCGATTTTACTTAGCGATCCTCGGTCTGTGCCCTTTTATTGCCGGTCAGGCTTTTGCCTGATTGTCGAACTTATTGGAGGGATCATGCGTCATCCAGAAATCGATTATTCCGCTCATCCGGCGTACGCGCCGTATCAGAGTAATTTGCGCTATGACGAAGATTTCGTCTTGCAACAAATTCAAGAGATCGATGAGCAACATGCGAAATTTTGTGCGTTGACTTCACCGTCCGATAAAGATGCGGAGGATGCTTTGGCGCACGCACAAAAACGTATGGAACAAATTTTGCGCCATGCCAAGGAACAAGACATCTCCATCCTCGCTGAGGAATGGCTACATTCTACGGCCAAGTGGGCTATCACCGACTTGAGCCATGAATATGCGCGCAGAATCTTTTCAGAGCGAGAATATCCGGGGCAGACACTTTCATCCGAAAAATCGAAGCAGCTTGCGTTGATGCAGGAGCAAGGAATGTATATCACCGATCTACCGCCAGATGATTATGCTGATATTCGACAATTGGCACTGGCACATCGGCCAGAACTGCGTCAAAGAGCCATTTCGGATCGGTTCAATCGGGCAGTGACGAATGTGGCCTTCAATTCACCGTTGTGGAAAGCCATCAAACATGCGTCAAAAGAAGCGGGGATTCTTGATGTATTGAGTGAGCTCAAGCGGAATCGAATGACTATGCTGGGAGCCGGTCTGGAGTATTCGTGTCCGGAACAGGATTGGTATCAGAGTCTTTATGCGGATGTTGGGCTCACGGATAGTCCGATGCAGTACCTGCATTTTGACGAGGGCGATTGTTTACCGAAATCCATGATTTACGTGACGCCAGTAAATGAGGAAAATGGTCCGACCCGGGCAATTCCCGGAAGTAATCGCAGGGAAATATCAGAGTGCCAGATCCGCATGCACAAGGCCCTGGATCGGGTGGTGGGAGATCGCTACGCAAAATTCGTGCGTAAGGCACATTACCGGCCTTTAGCTAGGCATGCCGAATTGCGCCGTATTTTTATGGAATTGCCAAAGCCGTTTCAAGGGTCAAGTCATTTTGGTGACGATGTGCTTGCAGGGACGGGGCTAGCCGATAATTTGGCAAAGCTGGAGATGCCCTACCTGAGCCAAGGGGGACAGGCTTTAGTGTTTGATGGCCCGCACCTGTTGCATCGCGGCAGTCTCGTTAAATCGGGTGAGCGAATGGCACTACAGGTGATCTATCGGAATCAAAATCAGGAGCGCATCAAATCACATTTATCCAAAGAGACTTTGCTAAAGGATCAGGTCGCGCTGGCGAAGAAATATGTGCGCAAGTTTGTGATGGGATATGTGTGACCGATTTATTTGAGGATAAAGGATATCGAATGATTCGTCGTTTTGTCGAACAACGCAGAAAAGCGAAAGAAACCGCTTTGCTTCCCGTTAAGAATGCCATCCTTGGCGCGGAACGAATGGTTGGTGTGGATGTAGGGTCTGCCGGAGGCTTGCAGCCTCATTGGCGTTCTTATGCGGGGATTGTGGAGTTTTATCTTTTTGAGCCGCATCAAGAAAGTTATGAAAAACTGAAAGCGTCGTTTTCAGCATCGGCGCATTCGAATCTGTTCCATGTGCTCCCTATTGGGTTATCCGAGGCTGGCGGAGAGCGTACCTTGTACATGCTTAACTGTCCCACCGGCAGTTCACTGTATCCGGTAAATCCAGCCAGCGAGTTTGCAGGCCCGGACAATAGTTACATTTATCCCATCCGTGAAACCCGGATTCAAACGCGTTGCCTGGAGGGCGTGTTGAATGAGGAGAAAGTAGCGAATGTGGACATCATTAAATTAGATGTTCAAGGAGCCGAGCTAGAGGTTCTTCGGGGGTTGGGCGATGCCAGGCGCAAACATCTTCTGCTGGCTGAGGTCGAGGTGAATATCAGCAGTGGCGTGACCAATAATATCGGCCCATATCAGGGTGGCCCGACTTGGGGACAAATCGATGAGATGTTTTCGGCTGAGGGGATGCGTCTGCTGGATGTGAGCGTGGCTCGCAGTTACCGATCTAAAGGCGGGGACAGCGATTGGTATCAACGAGAGATATTCGATGTATACGAAAACAGCCCGTCACTCTCGGCCCGTATTTGGGAGGCCGATGTGGTGTATGTACGTGACTGGAGGGCGCTTGTGGCGGCCGGAGATACGGCATCTATTCGCAAACTCGCTGTAGCCCTTTGCGGGTATCGTTTCTTTAGTGAGGCCTATTTCATGGTGGAGCGGGCTGAAGAAGCTGGCATATTCGATGAAACCGTTGCAAGCGAGATAAAACGCAGCATCGTTGCCTGGCATCGTGCCGGACGGCATTTCTGGCAAGGGCGAAGTGCGTTCTGGTACTGGTTCAGGCGTGCATTGCGGATTACAGGGATGTCGCAACTATTACGTTGGAAACAATACATGTGGTTTGATTATCCCAACGGCTGAGGCATGTTAAACCGAATGAAACCCTATGGGCTGCTCAAGGTGGCCGCTTATTTGCCGCGTTTTGCGTCATATGTATTCAGACACTTCCCCTCCGCCAGACTCGCTGTGGCAGTTGCGGCGCTTGGGGTGATTTTTGAATATGCTGCATTGAGCGTAATGTTGCCGCTCGCCCGCGGCAATGGGAAAAATATTAGCGATACATCCTCAACGGTAATCGATATCTGGCATACCATCGCGGCACACATGGGGTTGCCCGATGAGCCGCGCACTTGGTTGTGGTTGTTCTTGTTGCTGCTGGGAGTGCGAATTGCGGTGGCATTTGCCCAGATCGCCTTGAATACCTGGGTATCGAAACGTATTCTTGCCCATCTCAGTGGGGGGATATTTTCTCGTGTTGTGATGCACGAGCCGCTGGCGGAGATATACCGCCGTACCGTGGGGCATTACACGGCACTTGCCGGAGATGAGGCCGTGCGGGTTGGTCAAGTATTCTTTCATCTTGCACAGACGTTGTCTGCATTAATCGCTGCTACCGTTGGGCTGGTCGTTCTGCTGATTTTTTCTCCCCTGGTATTCAAGTTGACCCTGTTGTTTATTTTACTGTCCGGATTGGGCATCGGGTTGGCCATGAAACGGGTCTTTTCCTGGAGTAATGAGTCCGCACTATTGTCGCGCGAAGCGAACACGACTTTCATCGAGGCATTCAATGGCATCCGTTCCATACGCTCGATGGCTGGGGAGAAATTCGTCGCCCAGCGCTACCGCAACTTTATCAATCGCTATGGGCGTGTGTTGTTTCTTTTGGATGTGTTCAATCATGGGTCGCGCTCGCTGCCCGGGCTGATATTGATTGCGTTTGGATTGGTTGTTTTATTTCCATCCGTGGGATTATTTCAAGATTTTTCCGCCATATATTTCTTCACCGTCACGACTATGTTGATCCGTGTGCTTTCCTTTCTCGGAACAGCCGTATCCTCGGGCGGCCGGGTTGCAATCGATATTCGTGCAGCCTTCGATTTGGAGGACATCATCGGGGAGCCTTCCTCAAGTGGTCAACCACCCTTGGTTGGTGAGGTAATATCTTCTGTCCGTAACATAAACATGTCTAATTTGTCTTGCGGGTATGCGTCAGGACATCCAGTTTTAACTGGCATTTCCGTACAACTGGAAGCTGGACGCAGCTATGCACTTGTGGGCAGATCCGGTTCAGGAAAATCCACCCTTTCAGATGTTTTGCTAGGGCTATTGACCCCCATGTCAGGTAAACTGCAAATCGGTAATTTGCATTATGACCAAATCGACTTGGCTTCTTTACGCCGTAAAGTGGTGCTGGTCGAACAACAGACACGGATATTCAGCGGTAGTGTGCGTGAGAACATCGCATTTGGGCTTACACCTAAGGATACCGAATTGCAGATTGCTGTCGAGGCCGCAGGTTTGAGCGAATTCATAAGCACCCTGCCGGACGGCTTGGAAACGCGTCTGGATTATCAGGGAGCGAATCTTTCCGGAGGCCAACGACAACGTATCGGTCTGGCGCGCGCGATCGTGAGGCAACCAGATGTGCTGATTCTCGATGAGGCAACAAGTGCATTAGATAGCCTCACTCGGGATTTGGTTTTGCAGCATTTACGCACGTTATTTCACGATAAAATTTTGCTTTTCATAACGCACGATAACCACGTCATCCAGGTTGTGGATGAGGTTTGGCACATCAAAAAAGACAAGCTGGTCATTGAGCCGATGATGGTGCCTGCATGATCAATCGGCCTGAATGGGTAAGCCGCCTGGGAAATTGGTTACGGAACTACATTCCATTAGGCCGCCTTTCTTACTCGCAGGAAGGTGAGGATTTGGTGCTTGCACGAATCCTTGGAGAACTAAAGATAATGACGGGGTTCTTTGTTGATATTGGTGCACACCATCCAACGCGGTACTCCAATACTTATTATTTTTATCGGCGCGGTTGGCGCGGTATCAATGTTGATGCATTACCCGGTACAAAAAGACTTTTCGACCGCATGAGACGCAGGGATATAACCATAGAGTGTGGTGTTGGTTCTCATGAGGGTGTGCTGAAATATTTTGCCTTCAATGAACCCGCTTTGAATACTTTCTCTGAACAAGAAGCAGAAAAGAAAATCAGCCCTCAGTATCATATTATCAACACACTCCAAATCCCGGTCGTGACGCTGAAGCGGATTCTTGATGAACATTTGCCGAGTGGTACGAAAATTGATTTTATGACCATCGACGCGGAAGGTTTTGACCACGAAATTATTTCTTCCAACGACTGGAATCTTTACCGCCCTCGCGTGGTTCTGGTGGAGCTGCTGAATACTGATATCCAGAATCTGGAGACGCATCACACTGCACAGATATTGTATCGGCATAACTATCGAGCTCTGGCCAAGACTTTTAACACTTATTTTTTTGTTGCGAATGAAGCTTTTCCTCGAAGCATATAAATGCACGTCAATAGTTTTCTCTCAGGGGTGATGAAGTGAATTGTGCGCCCGTTGCATTATTCGTTTACAACCGGCCATGGCATACCCGCCAAGCCATTAAGGCATTGCAGGCCAACGTCGAGGCAACAAAAACACCACTGTATATATTTTCAGATGCCCCAAGGAATTCTGCTGCTAGCCGGGCAGTTGCAGAAGTCAGGTCGCTTCTTCGCGAAATTTCCGGGTTTAAATCCTTGTCAATCATTGAGCGTGAAAATAATTTTGGGCTGGCCCGTTCAATTATTGATGGGGTTTCACAAGTATGCAAGCAACACGATCGGGTAATTGTGTTGGAAGACGATCTCGTAATATCCCCATATTTTCTAAAATTCATGAACGAAGGATTGCGGAAATATCAGGATGATGAACAAGTAATAAGCATTCATGGGTATATTTATCCATTGGAACAGACATTGCCGGAGACGTTCTTCTTGAAAGGAGCGGATTGTTGGGGTTGGGCAACGTGGAAGCGTGGTTGGGACCTGTTTGAGTCTGATGGGCAAAGTTTACTTGATGAGTTGAAACGCCGAAAACTGACTCGCCTCTTTGATCTTGATGGAAGCTATCCTTACACCAAAATGCTCCAAGACCAAATCCTGGGAAAGAATAACTCTTGGGCGATTCGCTGGTATGCCAGTGCCTTCTTGAAAGACAAACTAACACTTTATCCTGGGCGTAGTTTGGTGCATAACATCGGACTGGATGGGAGTGGTATTCATTGTTCAGTAACGAGTGACTTTTCTAGCAAACTTACGAACCACCCAATTTCTATTGAAAAAATTTCAGTAGACGAAAGCATTTCTGTTAAACAGGCAATAATAAATTTTCACAAACGAACACGGCCGTTATTGCCTATGCGAATAGTCCGCAAAGTGTGGGCCAGAGTGGTCCGGGTAACAAAGCAATATGTAATGAAACAACAATACGCCCCGGATTTTCTAGGGCTTTGGCTTAATCCGTTCTACCATTCGCGTAGCGGATTAAGCAAAGCAATTGGACAGATGGCACTGCACTTAAATGGGCGGTTACTGGATGTCGGATGTGGCCGTAAGCCCTATCGGGAAATGTTTTTGACGGATGAATACGTTGGTCTTGAAATAGACACCCCAGAAAATCGGACAAACAAGCAGGCAGACTTTTTCTATAACGGAAATTCCTTTCCGTTTGCAGACCACGACTTTGATGGGGTGGTCTGCAATCAGGTATTGGAGCATGTGTTCACCCCAGACCTGTTTTTAGGAGAAATTCATCGTGTGTTAAAACCGGGAGGGCTGCTGTTGTTGACTGTCCCCTTCGTTTGGGATGAGCATGAACAACCATGGGACTACGCTCGATACTCGTCATTCGGCCTTAAAAGTTTGTTGGCGAAAAATGGGTTTGGGGTATTGGAACAGCATAAAATCAATGCCGATGTGCGGGTGCTGTTTCAGCTGGTCAATGCGTATTTGTTTAAGGTGCTATGGACGCGATGGTCAGTCGTCAACCTGCTGATTTGTGCAACCGTGATGGCGCCGTTTAATATTCTTGGTGTGCTTTTGTATAAGGTGCTGCCTGATAATCCCGATTTGTATTTAGACCAAGTGGTATTAGCCAGAAAGATTGCAAATGATTGATTATCAAGATATGCGAGGCAAAGAAGTGTTGATCACAGGCGGAGTCGGATTCATCGGCTCCAATCTGGCTCGACGCCTGGTGATGCTGGGTGCAAAAGTTACCCTGGTAGATAGTTTGATTCCAATCTACGGGGGAAATCTACATAATATCGAAGATATTAAGGATCAGGTGACGCTGAATATCAGTGATGTTCGTGATGCTTTCTCGATGGCTTATCTTGTTCAGAACAAGGATTACCTTTTTAATCTTGCAGGACAAACCAGCCATCTGGATTCGATGACCAATCCGCAAGCGGATCTTGATATCAATGCGGCTGCGCAATTATCCATTCTGGAAGCGTGCCGACAACACAATCAAAAAATAAAAATCGTGTTCGCCAGCACGCGCCAACTATATGGCAAGCCGGAATACCTGCCAGTCGATGAGGTACACCCGATCAGGCCAGTGGATGTGAATGGCATTAACAAATTGGCTGGGGAATGGTATCACTTGCTGTACAACAATGTGTATGGCATTCGAGCTTGCGCCTTGCGGTTGACGAATACGTATGGCCCCGGTATGCGGGTAAAGGATGCCAGACAGACTTTCTTGGGTATCTGGATCAGAAATGTTATCGAGGGCAAACCCATCCTGGTGTTTGGCGATGGTTTACAATTGCGCGACTTCAATTATGTAGACGATGTTGTGGACGCACTCTTGATGGCTGCACTTGATGCAAGGGCAGATGGACAAGTATTCAACCTGGGTAGCAAAGAGGTAGTGAATCTAAAGCAATTGGCGCAGATGTTTTGTGAATTATTTCCTGGATCAAGTTATGAAATTGTGCCTTTTCCGCCGGAGCGCAAGATCATTGATATTGGCGATTACTATAGCAACTACGATAAATTTCAAACGACTTTGGGTTGGGAGCCCAAGACGGATATTAGGCAAGGATTGGTAAGCTGTCTTTCCTATTATCAAAAATTTCATCAAGCATATTGGAACGCAGCATGATTTTGATGAATGACTTCAAAGCCGAACCGGAGAGCCTGCGGGCTGCGGAGTTGACAGCTCTGGATAGGGTACTGCGCTCAGGTTGGTATGTGCTTGGTAACGAGGTGAAGGCATTCGAAGCTGCCTGGGCCGGGCGTTGCGGTGTCGCAAATGGTGTTGGCGTTGGCAATGGGATGGACGCCATTGAGATCGGCTTGCGTGCGCTTGGCATCGGAGAAGGGGATGAGGTCATCACTACGCCGATGACGGCGTTTGCCACTGTGCTGGCAATCCTGCGTGCCGGCGCAACGCCAGTGCTGGCCGATATCGAAGCGCACACGGCATTGCTTGATCCAGCGAGCGTGGAGCGTTGCATTGGCCCGCGTACCAAAGCCATATTGCTGGTACATCTGTACGGGCAGATGCGCGAAATGGAGCGCTGGGCGGCGTTGTGCGACCGGCATGGCATCGCCTTGCTGGAAGATTGTGCGCAATCTCATCTGGCGCAGTGGAACGGGAAGGCAGGCGGCAGTTTCGGACGTTTTGGTGCGTACAGCTTTTACCCTACCAAAAATCTGGGTGCACTGGGCGATGGCGGGGCTTTGGTGAGCGATGATGCGACGCTCACGCAACGCGCTGCCGTGTTGCGCAATTACGGCCAGAGCGTGCGCTACCATCACCCGGAACTCGGACTCAATAGCCGCCTTGATGAGTTGCAGGCAGCGCTATTGCTGGTGCGGTTGGAATGGCTGGAAGGCTTTACCGACCGCCGCCGCCAGATTGCAGCAACTTATCACGCAGGCATTAGCAACCCGTCAGTGCAACTGATGGCTACGCCAGCCCAAGCCCAAAGCCATGTTTACCATCTGTTTGTTGTGCTGTGTGAGCAGCGTGACCGATTGGCGCAACACCTCAAGGCACAGGGCGTGGAAACGCTGGCGCATTATCCGGTGCCGGTGCATTTTCAGCCGCCCTGCAAAGAAATGCGTCGTGATCCACACGGTTTGAGTGTTGCCGAACGCCACGCCGCACAGTGCCTGTCCATTCCCTGTCACCCGCAGATGAGTGATGCGGACGTGGCTCTGGTGATTAGTGCGATCAATGCTTTCGAATAGTCAAACTTTACCGGTTGAACACTTTGTTACCCTGTTCGACAACAACTTTCTGCCGATGGGGCTGTGTCTGTACCAGTCATTGCTTGAACTTGACCAACCTTTTCACCTGTGGATTTTGTGCATGGATGAGTTGGCGGAGCGCCATTTGCATCAGTTGGTGCTGCCGCATGTCAGCCTGATTTCGCTGCGCGAGGTAGAAGATGACCGGCTGCTTGCGGTCAAACCCACACGCAGCCGCGGTGAATATTGCTGGACGCTCACACCCTTTACCCCGCAATTCGTTTTTGATCGTGATGCCAGCGTAGACCGCGTGACTTATCTGGACGCAGACCTGTACTTTTTTGCTTCGCCGGAACCGTTTTTCGAGGAATTCGATCGCTCCGGAAAGCACGTGCTAATTACCGAACATGCCTACGACCCACGCTATGACAAGACCCGCCGGAGCGGGCGATTTTGTGTACAGTTCATGACCTTTCGTCGAACTCAAGAGGCCGAAAAAGTCATGCACTGGTGGCAGGCGCGTTGCCTGGAATGGTGCTACGCTCGAGTCGAAGGCGGCAAGTTCGGCGACCAGAAATATCTCGACCAATGGCCAACGTTATTCGGGCACGAGGTACACATTCTGCAACAGAAGGATAAAACGCTGGCACCCTGGAATGTCCATTATTACGAGCATTTGGGAGACGGGTGCGTGGCGCCGGTGTTCTATCATTTTCACGGCCTACGCTTAATTGCGCCGGGCAAGTTACTGCTTTACTCCGGTTATCAGGTAGGAAATGCTGCATGCGTGTTGTATGACGCGTATAAGCACCGGTTGCTAACCAGCATTAACGTATTGAGAAAAAATGACATTCCGGTTCCATACCTACCGCTTCGCGACGATTTTATTGGTCGTCTATTGCAATGGAAGCGGAGAATCTTTGCTGGGGAGGGCTACGCGACGCTCCCGAATTTAGGCAGTATCGATTAACGCTGTAAAATCCCCTAATGAAAATCAGCATTATCACTGCGGCATATAACGCCGCCGACACCATTACCGACACGCTGGAATCCGTCGCTGCACAGCGCCATCAGGATATCGAACACATCGTAATTGATGGAGCATCCACGGACAACACGCTCAAGATTGTAGAGCGTTACGCCGACACCATTGCCCACGTGCTTTCCGAACCAGATCGGGGAGTGTACGACGCTATGAACAAGGGATTGGCGTTCGCATCCGGCGAAGTGGTTGGCTTCCTCAACGCAGACGACATTTATATGCACCAGGATGTGCTGACCAAGGTTGCCGCGACCATGGCCGACCCTGCCATAGACGCCTGCTATGCCGATCTGGTTTACGTGGATCGTGAGCAGACCAGCCGCGTGGTACGTCACTGGGTATCACGGGATTACACGTCAGGGTTATTCGAAAAAGGTTGGATGCCCGCCCATCCGACCTTTTTTGTGCGCAAATCCGTGTACAAAAAGCTCGGTGGGTTCGACCTGCGTTACCGCCTGCAGGCGGATTTCGATCTCGCGCTCCGCTTCATGGGCATTAATGGAGTTCAAGCTCGCTATGTGCCGGAAGTCTGGGTGCGCATGAGGATGGGCGGAATGAGCAATAACAGTATTCGCAACATGGTACGTGGCAACATCGAGGCCTATACATCTTGCCGCGCCAACGGTTTGAACGTACCACCCTGGTTCATCCTGACTAAGGTGCTCTCTCGAGTGCCGCAATTCATCAGAGCGCACCGGATGAAACTGGATTGATCCCACTGCCACTTATCCTGCTTTGCACAGCCTGTAGCGGCAGCCTTGATAGTTTCCACATTCGGCATGTTCACCTTCACCTGAGTGATCTGGAAACGCATACACTACCCTGGGCGACGACCTCACCCACCTGGCCGGGCGGATGGAATTTGGTCTTAAGGCGTGAGCGAATTCGTCGAAGCCGCACGCCTGTTGGCGCAAGCGGGGATCAACACGCGCTTCGTGCTGGTGGGCGACCCCGATTCCGGCAACCCGGCCTAGGTGCCGGAGGCAAGCTTGCACGCATGGCGTGGAAAAAATGGCGTGGAATGGTGGGGGCAACGCGACAATATGCCAGCCATGTTCCACCAGCACATATCGCCTGCCTGCCGTCCTATCGCGAGGGTTTGCCCAAATCGCTGCTGGAGGCGGCGGCGTGCGGTCTGCCGATTGTCACCACAGACGCCCCCGGCTGCCGGGAAATCGTGCGTGACGGCGACAACGGCTTTCTGGTGCCGGTGCGCGATGCGCAAGCACTCGCCATCGCGCTGCGCAGCTTGATCGACAATCCGGTGCTGCGCGCCGAAATGGGCTTGCGTTCGCGCGAGATTGTTCTGGCAGAATTCTCCCGCGAGCAGGTCATCGCGGAAACCCTGGCGGTTTATCGGGAATTAACACAATGAAGGTATTAACAACCGGCGCCTCTGGTTTCATCGGCAATGCGATGTGTAGCTGGCTCATGGCCCAAGGCCTCGATACCGTCGGCACGGTACGTAAATTACCCGCTCGCCGCTTGCCGAATGTAGACTACCGCATCGTGGGCGACCTGAATGCAGACACAGACTGGCGTACGGCGCTCTCAGGTGTGGAAGGTATCATCCACTGCGCCGCGCGCGTGCATGTGATGCGCGAGACGGCAGATGATCCGCTGATGGCCTTCAGAGCCACCAATGTGGCAGGTACGGGACAGCTTGCCCGTCAGGCCGCGGCAGCTGGAGTGAAACGGCTGGTTTTTGTCAGCAGCATCAAGGTAAACGGCGAGGAAACCGCCACCGGCTTTAATGAGGGCGATACGCCTGCTCCGCACGACCCTTATGGCCAGACCAAGCGGGAAGCAGAACAAATGCTGTCTCAAATATCGAAGGAAACCGGCCTGGAAGTAGTGATCGTGCGGCCGCCGCTGGTTTATGGACCTGGTGTGAAAGGCAATCTGGCGCGTTTGTTGAGCTGGGTGGAACGCGGTATTCCACTGCCGCTGGCCGGAATCCGCAACACTCGCAGCCTGATCGGCATAGATAATTTCACCAGCGCACTGCACGCTTGCCTCACCCACCCCGCAGCCGCTGGACGGACTTATCTGGTACGTGATGGCGAGGATATTTCTACGCCAGAGCTGGTACGCCGATTGGGGCACCATCTGGACAAGCCGGCACGGCTGTTTGCGCTACCCTCATCGCTGCTGGAGCATTTAGCGGGATTGGTTGGGCGACGTGCTGACGCGCAGCGCCTGACCAGTTCACTGATCGTGGACGACAGCCGGATTCGGCGCGAGCTGGGCTGGTTGCCACCGTGCACGCTGGATGATGGATTAGCCCAAATGGCGCATGCTTGGCTGGATAGCATCAGATAACTCAACTGACGCCACAGACATGCATGGGTTAGAATCAAGCCCCATTGGCGCAGTTCTGTCCTACATGTAACAGAAACAGCATTCGTAAAAATACCGGACACCTCATTGCCTAATTTATCCGACTTCTATTTTGCGTTATTGGCTTTGCCAGTCAGCGCGCTGGCCGTGTGGCTGTTTTCGAGAGGGCGTGCCGCCGATCTGGCGCTGGATCATCCCAATTTACGTTCGCTGCATACGCTACCCATTCCGCGCACTGGCGGATTGGGCATGATTGCCGGCGTTGCGACCGGCTGGTTCGCGGCCGGGGTCAATTTACCCATTCCATTATCGATCAGTGCCGGACTGCTCGCCGCATTATCATTTGCGGATGACCGCCACAACCTGCCAAGCAGCGTGCGTTTTCTCGCCCACACCGCAGCCGCGACATGGCTAGTGACTACACTGGGCATAAACTGGAACGTCTGGATGTGGCCTCTGGCGATCATTATCGTCGTCTGGATGACCAATCTGTATAACTTCATGGACGGTTCGGACGGGTTGGCAGGCGGCATGACGCTGTTTGGTTTCGGTAGTTACGCACTGGCCGCGCTGCTGCACGGGCAAACCGATCTGGCCCTGGCCAGCACGGTGATTGCTCTCGCGGCAATAGGGTTTCTATTATTTAATTTTCCGCCCGCAAAGGTGTTCATGGGTGATGCCGGATCCATTCCGCTGGGATTTCTGGCCGCCGGACTTGGGCTATTGGGTACGGTACGCGGAAGCTGGCCAGGCTGGTTTCCCCTGCTGGTTTTTGCGCCATTTGTGCTGGATGCCAGTGTCACCCTGGCGCGCCGTGGCATGCGCGGCGAAAAGGTATGGCACGCACACAAGGAGCATTATTACCAGCGCCTGATCCGCATGGGTTGGAGCCACCGCAAAACCGCACTGGCCGAATATGCCGTCATGGCTGGCAGCGGCAGTGTCGCATTGCTCGGCATATCCATGTCCGCTTCAACAACCATCGCGATGGTGGCACTATGGGACGCAATCCTGGCCACGCTCATGTGGCGTATAGATAAACACTGGCATGAATTTTCACATAATCCCAATGATATCCCTGCCCCGCTTTAATTCGCGAATCGCACTTGCGGTCCTGCATGATCTTGGTGCGGCCGCAGCCGCATGGCTCATCGCCTACTGGCTGCGCTTCAACCTCGCCATTCCCCCCGCATTCTGGATGGCGGCGCTGGAAACCCTGGTGTGGGTGGTACCGTTGCAGGCGCTGGCATTCTGGTTTTTTGGCCTGTACCGCGGCATCTGGCGCTTTGCCAGCCTGCCGGATCTGCGCCGCATTCTGACGGCAGTGGGCGTAGCTGCATTGCTGGTGCCGCTCGGGCTGCTGATGTTCCGCACCCATGCCGTGGTGCCGCGCTCGGTATTGCTGCTCGACCCCTTGCTGCTGGTGCTGTTGATGGGAGGCAGCCGCCTGCTTTACCGCGCCTGGAAAGAGCATCGCTTTTCCAGTCCGCTGCAAGCCGAACGCAATCCCCTGCTGATCATAGGCGCCGGCAGTGCAGCAGCATCGCTGGTACGCGAACTCGCACAGAGCAAGGAATGGCGCGTAGTCGGATTGCTCGACAACACGGCCACCAAGCTGGGACGCGATATCCACGGCATAGCGGTACTGGGCACACTGGACAGCCTGTCTGACCAAGCCAGCAAGTTGGGTGTAAAGCACGCAGTGATTGCCATGCCCTCTGCTCCGCATTCTGTGCGCCGCCACGCTGCACAGCTGTGTAATGACGCCGGTGTATCGGCACTGACCGTACCCGCCTTTGAAGACCTGGTGAGTGGCAAGGTGACCGTCTCCAGCTTGCGCAAGATCGAGCTGGACGATTTGCTTGGACGCGATCCCGTACAGCTTGATGATGCCGGCCTGCATAGCCTGCTGTGGGATCAAGTCGTTATGGTGAGCGGCGCAGGCGGTTCGATCGGTTCAGAATTGGCACGGCAAATTGCGCGCTATCAACCTCAGTTATTGATCCTGTTCGAGCTGAGTGAATTTGCCCTATATCAAATCGAACAGGAATTCAGCAATCGTTTCCCCGGCATACCTATCCTCTGCATCATTGGTGATGTTAAAAACCGTGCCGTACTCGACGATCTGATGCGGCGTCATCGCCCCACTGTGGTATTCCACGCCGCCGCCTACAAACATGTGCCACTGATGGAACAGCAGAATGCCTGGCAGGCGCTGCAAAACAATATGCTCGGCACCTATACCCTGGCCAGTGCCGCCCAAGCGCACGGTGTCGCCAAATTCGTGCTGATTTCCACCGACAAGGCGGTCAACCCGACCAACGTGATGGGCACCAGTAAACGCAGCGCGGAAATGGTATGCCAGAGCCTGCAGCAAACTACGGGTACGCGCTTTATCGCGGTACGCTTCGGCAACGTGCTGGGCAGCTCAGGCAGCGTGATCCCGAAGTTCCAGGAACAGATTGCCAAAGGCGGGCCGATTACCGTCACCCATCCAGACATCACACGTTATTTCATGTCCATCCCGGAAGCCTGCCAACTGGTAATGCAGGCCGGATTGATGGGCACAGGTGGCGAGATTTTTGTGCTCGACATGGGCGAGCCGGTCAAAATAACCGACCTTGCACGCGACATGATCCGGCTGTCTGGATACACCGAGCAGGATATCAAGATCGTTTATTCCGGCCTGCGCCCTGGCGAGAAATTATTTGAAGAATTACTGGCCGACGACGAGCACACCTTGCCTACACCTCACCCCAAACTGCGCATCGCGCAAGCACGCAGTGTAGATGCCAAGTGGTTGACGGCGGCGCTGGACTGGCTGATGCAGGATGGCGTGGTGGCGGAAGCGGAAGTGAAACAGAAACTGCGCGAATGGGTGCCGGAATACACGCCGAAACAAGTTGATGACAGAAAAGGTATACGGGCCTGATTAAAAATAAGGGTACCGCTGAACATGGCTGGAAAACCACCGGCTCACCCCTGATCGAAGCCAAGCGCATCACAAGCTTGTCTTCGACAACGCCTCACTGTGCTCGATGACCCGCGCACCACAGGCCTCACCAGCCTGCATCTCGGCGCATACAGGCGCTACCGCGTCGGCGGCTATCGAATCATCTGCGACATACTGGACAGCGCGCTTTGCGTGATCGAGACCGGCGGCCTGAGCAACTAATCGGCAAGCACCAAACATGCTGGGCGAGGGGTTGCGCGAGATTCAATTCATTAAGTCGACAATCACCTCAAAACAAATATACTTACTAAGTAATTACATTTAGGTGATCGATATGGAAGTGAAACTGGTAAAAATCGGCAACTCGAAAGGTGTGCGTTTACCCAAAGCCATGCTCATCCAGACGGGCATGACTGAGCGTATCGAGATTGAGGCGCGAGGGCATAACATTATCCTCAAACCAGTTAAAGAACCGCGCAGCGGCTGGGAAGCGAGCTTTGCCAAAGGTGGTTGTGATCTGACCGAAGAGGACCATGCATGGCTGGATGCTGATCTTGTCACTAGCGAAAGTGATAGCTGTTGAAACGCGGCGAAGTCTATTGGGTCAATCTCGATCCGACGGTGAGCAGCGAAGTGAAAAAACGCCGTCCCGCCGTTATTTTGTCGCCGGATGAAATGAACCGCAGTCTGCCGGTGGTAATCGTGGCGCCGATTACCAGCAGCAAAAAATCATGGCCAACTAGAGTAGATGTCACGTTAAGCGGCAAAGCGGGGCAGATCATGCTGGATCAGATTCGCACCGTGGACAAATCCAGACTGATGAAGCGCATTGCCGAAGTTGAAATTGTTGAAGCACTGCACGCATTACAAATCATGTTTTCCCCATAGCACCCCCAAAGCTTACAATCGTACGCTGCGCCCGCCATCAACGGTCAACACCTGCCCGGTCACATAACCTGCATCGGACACCAGATAGCGCACCGCACGCGCAATGTCCTCCGGTTCGCCGGCCTGTTTGAGGATGGTGTGGGAAATGATGCGCTGGCGCGATAGTTCGTCGAATATGGCATCGTCTTCCGGCCATAAAATCGGCCCCGGCGCGACGGCGTTGACGCGCACTTCCGGCCCCAACTCCCGGGCCAGCGAGCGCGTGAGCCCGACCACACCGGCCTTGGCGATGCTATATACCGCGTAGCTTTTCATCGGCCGCTCGGCGTGGATATCGGCAATGTTGACGATGCAGCCATGTCGGCGGCGCAGCTCATTGGCCGCTGCCTGCGAGAGGAAAAGCGGCGCTTTCAGGTTGGTCCCGATCAGGTCATCCCAGTTGGTTGCGTTGATCTCGCCGATAGGAGTAGCGTAAAAACTGGAGGCATTGTTGATCAGCACGTCGAGGCTGCCGTAGGTTTCCACAGTAGTGGCGACCATGTTGGGAAAAGCTTCGGTTTTGAGCAAATCACCCTGGATCAGCGTCACTGAATCGGCTCGGATGGCATTAAGTTCGTCTTGCAATGCGCGCGCCTGCTGCACCGAGGTATGATAATGCACCATCAGATTGGCGCCCTCGCAATGCAGTAGCCGGCAGATGGCTGCCCCCACCCGTTTTGCCCCGCCTGTAATCAATACCGTTTTGCCTTGCATGGCTTAATTCCTTATCCTCTCAGCTTTACTGAACTTCAACCAAGCATCATGCCTTTACCCACACCCAGCCCCGAAGCTCTCGCCCATAGTACCGCGCTCGTCCATCATATAACGGATGTTATTCACCAAACTGATGGCTGGATCAGTTTTGCCCGCTATATGGAGCTGGCGCTGTATGCGCCCGGGCAGGGCTATTACAGCGGCGGATCAGCCAAATTCGGCGCTGCCGGGGATTTTGTCACCGCGCCGGAAATATCTCCCCTGTTTGGCCGCAGTCTGGCACGGCAGGTGGCCCAAGTCCTGCAAACCTGCGGCGGCGATGTGCTGGAGGCAGGTGCAGGAAGCGGCCGTCTGGCATGTGATCTGCTCCAGGAACTGGCGGCGCTTGACTGTATCCCTGAGTATTATTACATCCTCGAAGTGAGTGCCGACTTGCGCGAAAGACAGCGCACCACCATCCTGCAGCAAGCTCCACAGATGCTGGAACGCGTATGCTGGCTGGATGCCCTCCCGGAAGCCTTTACAGGCTGCATGGTTGGCAACGAGGTACTCGATGCGATGCCAGTGCACCTGTTGCACTGGATGCCAGACGCCCTGTTCGAACGCGGCGTGGCCTGGGTAGACGATGCTTTCACATGGCGCGAACAAGCCATTATTGACGGACGTTTGCAGGGCGCGGCTCACGCGCTTGACGTCCCTGCCGGCTATGTCAGCGAAATCAATCTGGCGGCTGGCGCATTCATCAAGAGCCTTGCGCAGTGCCTGCAGCGCGGCGCGCTGGTGCTCATCGACTACGGTTTCGGCGAGCGCGAGTACTATCATCCGCAACGCAACCGGGGCACGCTGATGTGCCATTATCGCCATCATGCGCACGATGATCCATTTTATTATCCGGGGTTGCAGGACATCACGGCCCATGTGGATTTCACAGCAATTGCCGTAGCCGGTATCGAGGCGGGAATGCGCCTGGCGGGCTATACCAGTCAGGCACAATTCCTGATCAACTGCGGCATCACGGGCCTGTTGGCACGCACCCCGGCAAGTGATGCCGGTGCCTATCTACCCCAGGCCAGCGCGTTACAAAAACTGATGAGTCCAGCCGAGATGGGTGAATTGTTCAAGGTCATCGCCTTGTGCAAGGACATGGACACCACTTTGCTTGGTTTTGTACAGGGCGATCAACAACGCAAATTGTAGACACGCCTGATTGATCAGGCTTTAGTCTCAAACCAGTTCATTTTAGACATTCCTGCAAGTGCGATTCCGTGCTGATATTGTGGCGCCTGGTCAGCTGATGTTTTGATTCAATGCAAATGCGGCGTGGGTTCGGCCGATTCCGGGATTTGTGCGTGCACCAGTTCACCTTCCGGACTGGGGAATAACGGCGCACCACAGTCATCACAATATTCCAGCGGCATACGTTCATTCAGCAGCAGCACTTCGGTAATTCCGGCGGCGCGCACGATGGCCTCGATTTCGCCTGGCACTTCGGTGGCTTCGTCTTCATTGCCGATCAACGGCCAGACGACACCATGCAGAACATCATTCGAACCAGTACGGGTAAATCCGATCCGGTATTCTTCCAGCACGTGATCATGAAAAGGCGCAACCACCACACGCAGTGAGCCCGCAGGTAACGCCAGTATTGCTTTCAGGTAGTCCACGGTGGAACGCACTCCCCAGCCGCGCCCGGACAGGTCCGATTCACGCCAGGCACTGAAATAGGCATTGGGCAGTAATGCTTCGATTGCACAACCCGGCAACATGGTTTGCAGCACGCTGCCGCCGTGCAGCTGCCAGTCGCGCAATACCTGCTCGCGGCTCTGCTGGTCTTCCTGCCAGCGAAAAACTGCCGCGCCCGGCATCGCCTTCACCGCACCCACGACATAACGCACATCGGCCACGAAAGGGACGGCTTGAGCCAAACCAGCCGGGTCAATATGCATCAGTTGCTCATGTTCTACCACATCAATCAGGCTGCATAGAAATTTGCGCGTCGCAGCAAAGCCGCGCGGCAATTGATCCGGGCTGAACAACACATCCGCCAGTCCCACATGCACGCCCGCGGCCAGCACATGATCGTGCAACCGGGTGCGCAGTTCCGTTAATCGCGCCGGCGTAATCGCACCGGACGCAATACTGTAACGCGACCACGCTTGCACCGGCAGGGCGATCAGCAATAATTCCCGTCCGTCAGCATCCAACAATCCGCTGCTACGCGCTTCGATGGCCTGTGCAAGGGCATCATAAGCCGGCGGATTGGCAGTCCAGAGTTGATCCAGGGCGGATTCCAGCGTGTCCTCCTGACCCTTGTCAAGCACGCTATCAATTTGCGCATCCAGTTGCTGCGTCCAGAAGCGGTCTTCCATACGGCTTGCAGATACGCTCAGCGCGATGGCAAGGCGCAACAGCTGTGTCGTGTCGCGGCCCAGGCGCGGTGTGCGGGGAAGTCGAGGTCGTTTCATCAGAATGGTGTGGGTTGAACCGGGGAGCTCTAGTGAGATATCCCCAAGAGCATCAGCTCAATTTGCCGTGGCACTGTTTGTATTTTTTACCTGACCCGCATGGGCAGGGATCATTGCGCCCCACCTTGTCTTCATTCCGTATCGGTACAGCCGGCGCATGCTCAACGACATGATCAGCCTGGTTACCTGCAAAATCCTCTTTGAAATCGGCGTGTTGATATTCCACATTAGCCAGCGGAGTGACAGTCTCGACTGCCTCGACTTCCTGTTCTGAACGTATCTGTACCGTTGCCGTCGTTTGCGTCACCTCGCGCTTGATGGCTTCGAGCAGCGCAGAAAACAGTTCGAAGGCTTCGCGCTTGTATTCCTGTTTGGGATTTTTCTGCGCATAACCGCGCAGGTGAATACCCTGACGCAGATGATCCAGCGCGGCCAGATGCTCGCGCCAGTGGCTATCCACATTCTGCAGCATGATTGCCCGCTCGAAATGACGTATCACCGGCTCGCCGACCTGGGTGACCTTATCCTGATAGCGCGCGTTGGCTTCGGCCACGATACGCTCGCGCAGGCCATCTTCGTCGAGCTTGCTGTCCTGCTCCAGCAATTCCTGCAGTGGCAATTGCAGCTGAAACTCGGCTGCCAGTGCACGCTCCAGTCCTGCCACGTCCCACTGCTCGGCCATGCTGCCGGCCTGGACATATTCGCCCACGATACTGTTCAACACGTCCGTACGCATCGCGTGAATCGTTTCGGATATATCTTCGGATTCCAGCAATTCATTACGCTGCTGATAAATCACCTGACGCTGGTCGTTGGAAACGTCATCATATTCGAGCAATTGCTTGCGCATGTCGAAGTTGCGTGCCTCCACCTTGCGCTGCGCATTTTCAATGGCACGGGTAACCCAGATATGCTCGATGGCTTCGCCTTCGGGCATTTTCAGGCGGTTCATGATCGATGCCACGCGATCGGAGGCAAAAATACGCAGCAGCGGGTCTTCCAGCGACAGGTAAAAACGGCTTGAACCGGCATCACCCTGACGCCCGGAACGGCCACGCAACTGGTTGTCCACACGCCGCGATTCATGGCGCTCGGTACCGATAATATGCAAACCACCAGCCGCCAACACGGCGTCATGAAGAGGCTGCCACTCCGTTTTGATCATCTGGGTGCGCGTCTGTTTGATACTGTCCGACAGGCTCTCGTCCAGCCGGATGGCTTCGAGTTCCTTCTCGATACTGCCGCCAAGTACGATGTCGGTACCCCGTCCCGCCATGTTGGTGGCGATGGTAATGGCCTTGGGCTTACCCGCCTGGGCAATGATTTCGGCTTCGCGCGCGTGCTGCTTGGCGTTGAGCACTTCGTGCGGCAGCCTGGCTTTTTTCAGGAGTGAAGACAGGTATTCGTTGTTCTCGATCGAGGTGGTGCCCACCAGCACCGGCTGGCCACGCTCGTAGCAATCCTTGATGTCATTGAGAATGGCCTGGTATTTCTCGCCCGCAGTACGAAATACCTGGTCCATCTTGTCGATGCGGATCATCGGCCGATGGGTCGGGATGACCACCGTTTCCAGTCCGTAAATCTGCTGGAATTCGTAGGCTTCGGTATCTGCCGTGCCGGTCATCCCGGACAGCTTGTTGTACATGCGGAAATAATTCTGGAAGGTAATCGAAGCCAGTGTCTGGTTCTCCTTCTGGATGGCGACACCCTCTTTCGCTTCCACCGCCTGGTGCAGACCTTCCGACCAGCGCCGGCCGGACATCAAGCGCCCGGTAAACTCATCCACGATGACGACTTCATCTTCCTGCACGACATAGTGCTGATCAAGATGGTATAGCGCGTGAGCACGCAGTCCGGCGTAGATGTGGTGCATCAGACCGATGTTGGCGGCTTCATACAAGCTGGAACCCGGTGGTAGCAGGCCTGCGCCGGTCAGTAACTGCTCGGCGTGCTCGTGTCCGGCCTCGGACAGCAATACAGTGTGGGCTTTCTCGTCCACCCAGTAATCGCCTTCGCTGTCTTCTTTTTCCTGACGGGTCAGGCTGGGAATGACTTTATCCACTGCCAGATACAGTTCAGTGCTGTTCTCCGCCTGGCCTGAAATAATCAGCGGCGTGCGCGCCTCGTCGATCAGGATCGAGTCGACCTCGTCCACAATGGCGAAATTCAGGCTGCGCTGCACTTTTTCATAGACCTGGTAGACCATGTTGTCGCGCAGGTAGTCGAAACCGAATTCGTTGTTGGTACCGTAGGTGATGTCGGCAGCGTAAGCGACCTGTTTTTCGTCATGCGGCATCTGCGACAGATTCACTCCGACGCTGAGACCGAGGAAATTATGGATACGCCCCATCTGTGCGGCATCCCGGCTGGCCAGATAATCGTTCACGGTAACGATGTGCACGCCCTTGCCCGACAAGGCGTTGAGATAGGACGGCAGAGTCGCCATCAAGGTCTTGCCCTCGCCGGTGCGCATCTCGGCAATGTTGCCATCGTGCAGCACCATGCCGCCGATCAGCTGCACATCGTAATGGCGTTGATCCATCACGCGGCGAGCTGCCTCTCGCACTACTGCAAACGCTTCCGGCAGCAATTGATCCAGCGTTTCGCCCTTTTCCACACGGGCTTTGAATTCATCCGTCCTGGCGCGCAATTCCGCGTCGGTCAGCTTCTGGAGGACAGGTTCGAGAGCATTGATGGCCTTGACTTTGGCCATATACTGTTTGACCAACCGCTCATTGCGGCTGCCAAACACTTTTTTCAGCAGGGAAGAAATCATGGCTAAAGGGTAAATCCTTGACGCGTTGCGAGAAAATCAGGCAATGTTACCATACTCAGACTTGCATTCCGAAGACACTCCATGCGCCCTACCCTGCCAGCTCGCCAAGCCAACGTTTTTCTGACTGAAAACGATAAATTGCGACTACTCTCCACCCAGGTTCAAACACTACTTGGTTTACAGCGCATCTGGGAGGCTGTGGCGCCCGCGAACCTGGCTGGCGTATCTCATATCGGGCAAGACGAGTTCGGTCAGACAACGCTTTATTGCGACAACGGCGCAGTGGCGGCAAAACTGCGTCAGCAACTGTCCACGCTGGCAGAAACATTACGCAGCAAAGGGGTCGCAACGACAAATCTGCAGGTGAAGGTACGTGCCCAGGCACTACCTGTACCGGCACGCACTGTGCAAAAACGGGAAATCAGCCGCGCTGGGTTAGACAATATTGCGCAACTAAGCGATCAACTGGAAACCGGCGAGCTCAAGTCCGCATTGGATCATTTGCTCGCCCGGCACCACCGGAATTAACGAACCAGTCCACTCTCCAACAGCATGCTGCGGTGAAGGTTACCGAACGGAAAACAGCCCACGTCAGAAAATCCGCGTGAGCATTGCGCCCGCACCCCAATCCGGGCTGGCATTCGAAAAGCCATTCACAGCATAAACCTGGGCTTTCCAGTCCTGGTTGATCTTATGACTTATAAACGCAGTGACATCCCGTTGCGACGCTCCTGTTGAAATCACCTTCTGGCGCAGATCCAGAATCAGCCCCCCGCTGGTTTGTTGCGAGATTTTGTATACGCCGCCTACCGAGCCATACAACACATTGTCCAGTTTGAGCCCAGGTGCATTGCCGAACACCTTGTAACCCACTGTACCCAGCGCGGTAAATTGCCCCATGCCTTTGTACATATCAACCTGCGCAGCATAGTCATTCGAACCGGTACCGAGACCCTTTTTCTCGTCTGCCGTGCCGAACTTGACCTTGCCAGTCAAATCAATCAGCAATGGATCCGGGCCGTTGCCTGCGTAGGCGTTATAGGTAGCGCCCGCCACGATGTCACCCAGACCCGATTCGGTGGTGCGCGTCGTCCGGCCCGAACGCAACACAATACCGCCCTGGGTCACGTTGCCAGGGCCCGTAATTCGCACATAGGGAACAGTTAACTGAAAAATCCAGCGTCCTGTTTCATATTTCCCCGTTAGGGGGATATATGTGATGTCGGTGGACTGTGTACCACCGTATTTGCCCGAACTGTAATCCAGACCCGTGGTGAAGCTAAGACCTGAGTTTCCGGCGATTGCCTGGCTTGAGACCAAAATCAGTGCAACCAAAGCGCTAGCCTGAATCGTATTTCCTATTATTCTCTTCATGTCATGCCCTATTTAAGAATGATCGGGGCGTTCGACCTGTTCAGGACGTTCGACTCTCTCCGGACGTTCGACCCTCTCCGGGCGCTCGACTTTCTCCGGACGTTCAATTTTTTCCGGGCGCTCCGCTTTTTCTACACGCTCGGTCTTTTCAACCCGCTCCACTTTTTCGTGTTTTTCGGCTTTTTCAATACGTGTCTGATTACGCTCCAGCCGCTCCTTGGCATTCTTCAACCCGCGATTGTCCGGATTTTTGTCCAGATTCGTATTCACACTGGTCAACGCCTGATCCAACGGCTGTTTTGATGTAGCGGAAGTCGTGCTGGCAGTACCTGTTGAAACCGTGGTTGTGCCGGCAGCTACAGCAAAATTAGTCCCAACGATCAAAAATACCGAGCTCAGTGCAACTACAACATGTTTTTTGGTAAACATACGTTCTCCTGTGAGGTAATGATTCCGAACAAGCCAATCTAAGCGTTTAAATGGCCTGCATACACGTTATCACAACCCAACGAAGTAATGCTGTCTACTGAAAACCGATCAACGGCAGGGTATGGAGGATGAGTGGTCATCTGAAAAACAGATTACGAAAAAATGCTGTTTACCCTCTGAATTCATAAAAAGTTGCGGCCGTCGACAAAAGCCGACGGCCGCATAGTCAAAGCAGGAATACCTCTCCTCTGCTATTAACTTCCAACCGATTATTTATGGACGGATATAAGCGTAGCCCTGTCTTTGTTTTTCCATCAACTCTACCACACCGGCTTTCACGTAACCAATATTGGGCAGCATGTCTTCCTTGGTCAGTTTTGCGTTGTGCATGGTGTTGCCGCAAGCAACCACATGAGCACCTGTACCGAGCGCTTCTGCCACGCGGTTGCCGACAGCCGAATCCAGTTTCAGCATGCCAATACCCGGGCCATAGGCTACCACCTCAATATCCACATTATCCTTGCCCAGATCATGCTGAATGTTTTTCACGTTATTAAGCGTCAGATTCCATTTTTTCGGGTCAGCATCGCTAACCTGAAACACGACTTTTTGTTTGACCACGCCTTTCATTTCTGCGGACGACGCGTCGACTGGCTGGGTGCCGGCCGCTGTGGCAGCGAAAGATGCGCCTGTTGCAAACAGGGCGGTCGCCATAACCAAACTACCGATAAGATTTGTCTTCAATTTTGTCTCCTTGCGTTCACGGGTGTTGTTGTAGGTATTTACAAAGGCGGTACCTGTTAAATTGGTATGCCCTGCATGGGTAGACGAGGTGGAATGCCAATTTATTCCATTTATGATTAAATATTCGCCACGCAAGCAGCCAGGACAATATCGATCACCATGGCATGGTGATCAATCAGAGAAAAAGAAAACGTTCTGCCACCACCAAGGCGCCGAATACAAGCACCAGCACCACGCCGAATTTGAGCACGTTCCAGACAAAGTTGACGTAACGCCGGTTGCCGGTGAATAGATACAGCCCACCGGACACTGCCAGCGCCAGCAAGGTCAGTACAAACAACAGGCGAATAATGATCACGCAGGGTTATATTGCTGGCGCATACAATTGCTGAATCCCGGCAGGCGCACGGGCTTCATCTTCGAAGCTGACATACTCCCAGGCACTCTGCGTCTGCAGCAAGGTCCGCAACAGACGGTTATTGAGCGCGTGCCCGGATTTGTAGGCATTGAATGCGCCAATAATCGGATGCCCAAGAATATACAAATCACCAATGGCATCCAGAACCTTGTGCTTGACGAACTCGTCTTCGTAACGCAGGCCGTCGTTATTCAGCACACGAAATTCATCCATGACGATGGCATTATCCAGGCTGCCGCCCAGCGCCAGGCCATTGGCGCGCAACCACTCAACTTCTTGCATGAAACCGAAGGTACGCGCACGGCTGACTTCTTTAATATAGGAAGTATTGGCAAAATCCAGCGTGATTTCCTGGCCGGATTTTTCGAACACCGGGTGCTTGAAATCGATCGTAAAATTGATCTTGAAGCCGTCGAACGGCTCGAAGCGAACCCATTTGTCCCCTTCTACCACTTCGACGGTTTCCTTGATACGCACGAATTTCTTCGCCACATTCTGCGTCTCTATCCCCGCCGACTGCAGGAGAAACACAAATGATGAGGCGGAGCCGTCCATGATCGGGACTTCCGGGCCATCCAGATCCACATACACGTTATCCACACCCAGGCCTGCCAGGGCCGACATCAGGTGCTCGACGGTCGCGACGCTGGCTTGACCATTGTCGAGCGTGGAACATAGCCTGGTATCTCCCACCAGCTCGGCAGAAACGGGCAAATCCACCGGGCTGGCCAGATCGATACGGCGAAACACCACGCCCGTATCGGGCGCGGCCGGACGCAGCGTCATCAGGACTTTTTCGCCCGTATGCAGACCCACGCCCGAAGCGCGGATCACGTTTTTCAGTGTACGTTGTCGGATCATGCAAATATTTCCAATGAATCAGCGCATTATAGCGCGGATTCCGAAATTTCGGCTGGCTGCTTGAGCCAGCCGAAATTCAGTCGGCCTGTTTACGCAGGAATGCCGGTATATCCAGCATTTCCATGCCTGACTGCCGCATTGCTTCGACCTGTGCTTCACGACGATTGTTGCGAAATACCGCAGGCTCGGCTTCGGAGCTTTGATATTCCGTTGTTGAGGTCGCGTAATGATGATCCGTGCCGGTTTTAACAATGACCGGTTTTACCTGGCTGCGCGCCACAGGGCTGCCCAGGCCGGTCGCCACCATGGTCACACGGAGCTCTTCACCCATGTTCTCATCCACCACTGCGCCGACGATCACGGTGGCTTCTTCTGCGGTAAAGCTCTTGATGGTGTTCATCACCTCGTGGATTTCACGCATCTTGAGGTGGGCGCTGGCGGTAATATTCACCAATACGCCACGCGCTCCAGCAAGGTTGATGTCTTCGAGCAGCGGACTCGCCACGGCTTGCTGCGCTGCCTGGCGCGCGCGCTCGGCACCGCTGGCCACTGCGGAACCCATCATCGCCATACCCATTTCCGACATCACGGTTTTCACGTCGGCAAAGTCGACGTTGACCAGGCCGGGGCAATTAATCACTTCGGCAATACCCGCCACCGCGCCATGCAGCACATTATTGGCTGCCGTGAAGGCATCCAGCATGGAGACATCCTCACCCAGAACCTGCATCAGTTTCTCGTTGGGGATAATGATGAGCGAGTCCACATGACGCGACAGCGCTTCGATGCCGGCATTGGCCAGACGTACGCGCTTGCCTTCGAACATGAAGGGCTTGGTCACTACGGCAACCGTCAGGATACCCATTTCCTTGGCGACTTCCGCCACCACCGGCGCTGCACCCGTGCCGGTTCCGCCGCCCATGCCAGCGGTGATAAACAGCATATCCGCGCCTTCGATCAGCTCGGCGATGCGCTCGCGGTCTTCCAGTGCGGCTTCGCGGCCGATTTCCGGATTGGCGCCAGCACCCAGTCCACGTGTCACGCCTGTCCCCAGTTGCAGCTGGATTTTGGCCTTGTTGCGCTGCAGCGCCTGCGCATCGGTATTGATGCTGATGAACTCCACGCCCTGCACACCAAAATCGATCATGTGGTCTACCGCATTACCGCCACAACCCCCAACGCCGATCACTTTGATAATTGCATCCTGCGTTTGTGTATCCACGATTTCAAACATTGCCATCTCCTTTATCAACCAATCAAAATTTACCCAGACCACTTAACTGCTCAACCCGTGACTGCTATCCCATCAGAAATTCTTGAACCAGCCCCTCATACGCTCCAATATTTGCTTTACCGAACTCCCCGACAATTTCATCGGCTGATGCCGATCTTGTTGATCCATACCTGCCAGCAACAAACCCACGCCGGTGGCGTAACGTGCATTGCGCATCATTTCCGACAGGCCGCCGGTGTATTGCGGCAGCCCCAGCCGTACCGGCATGTGAAATACTTCCTCGCCCAAATCCACCATGCCCTGCATTGCTGCAGAGCCCCCGGTAATCACGATGCCGGAACGCATCAGCTCCTCGAATCCGCTGCGCCGCAACTCGGCCTGAACCAATTCATACAGTTCCAGCACGCGCGGCTCGATGACCTCGGCCAGCGTCTGGCGCGACAACTGGCGCGGAGCGCGTTCACCCACTCCCGGCACTTCAACCATATCGTGCGCCCCAGCCAACTGACGCAACGCACAGCCATGCGCGATTTTGATATCTTCCGCATCCTTCAATGGAGTGCGGAGCGCCAGCGCGATGTCGTTGGTAATCTGGTCGCCGGCGATCGGTATCACGGCAGTGTGGCGAATCGCCCCTTGCGTAAACACCGCGATATCGGTGGTACCCCCGCCGATGTCTACCAGCGCCACACCCAGATCTTTTTCGTCCTCGGTCAACACAGCCAGCGCAGAAGCCAGCGGTTGCAATACCAGGTCGCGGACTTCCAGACCGCAGCGGCGCACGCACTTGATGATATTTTGCGCAGCGGATACCGCGCCGGTCACAATGTGCACCTTCACTTCCAGGCGTACGCCGCTCATGCCGAGCGGTTCACGCACGTCTTCCTGGCCGTCCACCAGATATTCCTGCGGCAGGATGTGCAGGATTTGCTGATCGGTAGGAATATTCACCGCGCGCGCTGTCTCGATTACCCTGTCCACATCGAGTTGGCTGACTTCCTTGTCCCTGATCGGCACCATGCCATGCGAGTTGAAGCTTTTGATATGGCTACCGGCAATACCGGTGTAAACCTCGCGTATCTTGCAATCCGCCATCAACTCGGCCTCCTCCAGTGCGCGCTGAATTGCGCTGACGGTGGATTCGATATTCACCACCACGCCTTTTTTCAGACCACGTGATGGGTGGCTGCCCATGCCGATCACCTCCACTTCGCCATCGGGCGACAACTCTGCCACGATCGCGAGAATTTTTGAGGTGCCAATATCGAGTCCGACAATCAGCTCGCGTGTGTCCTTGTATCTGCTCATCCCAGCTTTCCTTGCCCCGTAACCAAGCGGGCGCTATGTATTAAATCTCGATGTAATTGATTTCGACTGGATTGCTTGTCGGGCAATCCGGCATGCTTGATGGCGGCGACCGGCACGCGCACTGCAAAGCCATCCTGGTAACGCAAATCCACATATTTAACCGGTGTTGCCACGTTAGCCAGCGTACGCGGATACAACTCGACAAAACTGGCCAGACGCGTATCCACGTGCTCACGGCCCAACGCAATACTCATGCCGCCATCCAGACGGATACTCCAGGCGCGTCGCGCACTCAAATCCACCTCGATTGGCCGGTGATGCAAGGGCAGCAGAATGCGGGTGAAATCGGCATAGCGCTGCGCCACTTCCTTTTCGCTGCCAGGCGGCCCGGACAGCAGCGGCAGTTTTTGTGCGGTGGCCGCCTGGAATAATTCACCATAGGTATTCAGCAATCCTTCATCGTCCCAGCGAGCCAGCGGCTTGTGTTCCTCCAGCGTCACTTCCAGCCCATCCGGCCAGTGTCGGCGCACGCTGGCGCTGCGCACCCACGGTAACTTGGTGAAAGCGGCGCGCGCCGAATCCAGATTCACCGAGAAAAAATTCCCGCGCAAGTGCTGGTACACCACCAGATTCACCTGCTCGCGCGTCACATGCTCGGCACCATTGACTTTGATCTGGCGCAAATCAAACCAGGGCAGACGCGAGGCCAGCACCAGCAATGCCCACAGCACGAGGAGTGCGGTTGCCCACAGGCTCCAGCGGGTCAGGCGCGCAAGCGCGGCCTCGTCATCCCACACGAGCGGTCTCCAGAATCTTCAGTACCAGCATGTCGAAATCCATTCCTGCCGCGCGTGCCGCCATGGGTACCAGGCTGTGATCGGTCATCCCGGGTGACGTGTTCGCCTCCAGAAAATACGGCTTCCCCTCCTCATCCAGCATCACGTCGAGTCGCGCCCAGCCTCTGCACCCCAATACATCAAAAGCCTTCAGCGCCAGTGCCTGGATAGACTCCTCTTCAGTAGCAGACAGGCCGCATGGCACCCGGTATTCGGTGTCTTCACGCAAATATTTGGCCTCGAAATCATAAAAATCCTTTTTCGGCACCAGGCGAATCATCGGCAATACGTTCGGACCCACAATTGCGCAGGTATATTCGCCACCCGATATGAAGCGTTCTGCCAGTACCAATGGGTCAAACTGCACGGCTTTTTCCCAGGCAGGCTTCAGATCGATTGCTGCCGTTACCTTGCTCATTCCGATACTGGATCCCTCACGTGCCGGCTTGACGAAAATCGGCAATCCCAGCTTGCTTACCACGCCATCGAAATCGGTTCTTGCATCAAGCAACGCGTACTCTGGAGTGGGCACCCCCGCGGCTTGCCACAGCAACTTGGTACGCCATTTGTCCAGCGCCAATGCCGATGCCATCACACCGCTGCCGGTATACGGAATACCCATCAATTCCAGCGCACCCTGTATCGTGCCATCCTCACCATAGCGGCCATGCAGGGCGATAATGACACGATCAAAATGCTCCTGCGCCAGCGCTGCCAAATCGCGTTCCGCCGGGTCAAACGCGTGCGCATCCACACCCTGGCGCAACAATGCGGCCAATACCGCAGCACCACTTTTCAACGACACTTCACGTTCTGCCGAGCGCCCACCCAGCAGCACCCCGACTTTTCCAAATTCTTTCATTGCTTCACTCACATTCGTGTCCCGATGATGCGTACTTCGCGGACCAGCCTTACGCCGGAATGCCGGTTTACCTGGTATTCCACTTCGTCGATCAAATTTTCAATATCTGCGGCTGTGGCGCCGCCTGTATTGACAATGAAATTGGCGTGTTTTTCCGATACCTGCGCACCACCGATACGTATGCCTTTCAAGCCGCACGACTCAATCAGGCGCGCAGCAAAATCACCTGGCGGGTTACGGAATACCGACCCGGCATTCGGCAGATTCAGCGGCTGGGCGGCGATGCGGCGGTTCAGCAGATCCTTGATACGCTGCCGGGATGCGGCGCCGTCGCCGCGTGCCAGACGGAACCAGCCACCCACAAACCATTCGTCTGCCCCGCTGTTCAATGCCACGTGGCGGTACGCTAGCGTGTAATCAGCCACACTGCGCTCGGTGAAATATCCATTACGATTGAGCGTCAACACCTGCGCCGCCACATCCCATGTTTCCGAGTCGTAACAGCCGGCATTCATCGCCAGCGCGCCACCTACCGTACCGGGAATGCCGGCCATGAATTCGGCACCCACCAGGTTATGGCTGGCTGCATAACGCGCCAGCTTGGGTGCGGCCACACCAGCTTCGGCATACACCACACCGTGCCCCTCGACCGCTTCGCCTTCCCAACTGGTTCCCTTGACCCGCGACTCCAACGCGATGCGCTTCAATGCCGCATGCAACAACACCACCACGCCTGGCACACCGCCATCGCGTACCAGCAAATTGCTGCCCAGCCCGACGAAAGTCACTGGCAAATCAGGCGGCAATCCGCGCAGATATTCAGCCAGGTCACTCATGTCAGCGGGGATATAAGCGCGCTCGGCGCTCCCGCCGGCACGCCAGCTCACATGCCTGGCCATGGGCTCGTGCAGACGCACTTCGCCGCGCGTGCCGGTGTTGCTGATCGCCCCACCCGAGGCGCTATGACCGAGCTCTTCATTGCGTCGCATTGGCTGCCTCCACAATCTGCGCGGGTATCTGACCGATGGATCCGGCACCCATGACCAGCACTACGTCGCCGTCCTGTGCCGTATCCAGCACGGTGCGTGGCATTTCATCGATATGTTCGACAAACACCGGTTCGGTCTTGCCCGCCACGCGTAGCGCCCGTGCCAGCGCACGCCCATCCGCCGCGACGATCGCTGCTTCGCCTGCGGCATAGACTTCGGCCAGCAGCAGCACGTCCACACCGGACAATACCTTGACGAAATCCTCAAACACGTCACGGGTGCGGGTATAGCGATGCGGCTGGAACGCCAGCACCAGGCGCCGCCCCGGAAATGCAGCACGCGCTGCCGCCAATGTGGCGGCCATTTCCACCGGATGGTGGCCGTAGTCGTCTACCAGCGTAAAGCTGCCGCCGCCCGCAATTTCAATTTCACCATAGCGCTGGAAACGTCGGCCTACGCCGCTGAATTCTGCCAATGCCTTGACAATTGCGCCTTCGGCCGCGCCGACCTCAAGGCTGACGGCGATCGCTGCCAGCGCATTGAGCACGTTATGCAGACCGGGCAGATTGAGGGTGACTTCCATCACACGCCGCCCGCCGCCATTGATCACGCCAAAACGCATTTGACCACCGCTATGGGTAATATCCACCGCGCGGATGTCGGCGCCGTCATTCAATCCATAGGTAGTCACTGGTTTGCTGATGCTGGGCATGATTTCCCGCACATTGGCATCGTCGCTGCACAACACCGCCATGCCGTAAAAAGGAATGTGCTGCACGAAATCCACGAATGCCTGCTTCAGGCGGTTGAAATCGTGGCCATAGGTTTCCATATGGTCGGCATCGATATTGGTCACCACTGCCAGCACCGGCGTGAGATGAAGGAAGGAGGCGTCCGACTCGTCCGCCTCGACCACAATGAATTCACCCTTGCCCAGGCGCGCATTGGCGCCCGCCGCTTCCAGGCGGCCACCAATGACGAACGTCGGGTCCATACCCGCTTCCGCCAGAATGCTGGCGATCAGCGAAGTGGTCGTGGTTTTGCCATGAGTGCCGGCTATGCCAATGCCTTGACGCAAGCGCATCAATTCCGCCAGCATGATTGCGCGCGGCACCACCGGGATATGATTTTCACGCGCCGCCATGACTTCCGGGTTGTCTTCTTTCACTGCGGTGGAAACCACGACTGCATTTGCACCACTGATGTGCGCTGCGGCATGACCGTAAAATACCTTGGCACCCAGCTTTACCAGGCGCTGCGTAGCTGCATTTTCGGCCACATCGGAACCGGTCACGACGAAACCCAGATTGACCAGGACTTCGGCAATGCCACTCATACCCGCGCCGCCAATACCGACAAAATGCAGCTGTTTGACTTTATGCTTCATGCTGCCAGCTCCATGCATATCTGCGCCACGCTTTCGGTGGCATCCGGCTTGGCCAGTGCGCGCGCATGCTGTGCCATAGCCAATAATTTTTCCCGATTCAGGCTGCGCAATATTGCAGCCAAACTATCCGGCGTTAATTCGTCTTGCGGCATGAGCAAAGCGGCACCGGCTTCGCTCAGAAATCTCGCATTCGTGGTCTGGTGGTCATCCACCGCATGGGGATAAGGCACGAGCACGGCAGGCACACCGGCGGCGGCAAGCTCGGCGATGGTCAAAGCGCCCGCACGGGTCACAGCGAGATCACACCAGGCATATACTTCTGCCATGTCGGCGATGTAGTCACGCACATCCGCAACCACCCCTGCCATAGCATAATTGGCACGCAAGCCGTCCGCATGCCGGGTGCCGGATTGATGAATGACCGCGGGACGCTCAGCTTCCGGAAGCAGTGCCAACGCACGCGGCACCACGTCATTTAACGCCGCAGCACCGAGGCTGCCACCCACCACCAGCAAACGTAATTGCGACAAGGCGCGTGCCTGCGGAGCAGGTAATGCAGCGATGCTATTGCGCACCGGATTTCCTACCCATGTCGTGGTCACAGTGCCGCACGGTAGCGGTTTATCGCGCCGGCTTTTGAAAACGTCAGGAAAACCGGTTAATACCCGATCAGCCACGCATGCCAGCACGCGATTGGCGAGTCCGCCTACTGAATTCTGTTCATGGATTACCAAGGGCTTGCCCAGCAATACGCTCATCATGCCGCCCGGAAAACTCGGATAGCCCCCCATACCCAACACGACATCGGGGCGATGCTGCAGCAAGGCGCGCAGTGCCTGCGCAAACGCCACCAGCAGCGTCACCGGCAACAACAACTTACGCAGCAAACCGTTACCCCGCACACCGCCGAGCGATAGCCAGGCCATCGGGTAGCCATGCTCCGGCACCAGACGTGCCTCCATGCCGTGGCGGGTACCCAGCCAGACCACATTCCAGCCGTGATTGCGCAACGCATCTGCGGCGGCAAGTCCCGGATAGATATGACCGCCCGTTCCGCCGGCCATGACCATCAGTGTCCGCACGCCGCTCATGAGCCCTTCTTTCCGCGCATCAGGCAACGCGTTTCATGGTCTACGCGCAGCAACAGCGCGATGGCGATACAGTTGGCGACAATTCCGCTGCCGCCAAACGACAGCAATGGCAGGGTTAAACCCTTGGTGGGGAGCAGCCCCATGTTCACACCCATGTTGATGCATGCCTGCACGCCCAGCCACACGCCCACACCCATCGCCGTCAACGCGCAAAAATGGCGTTCCAGCCCGGCCGCCTGACGACCGATCTGGAAGGCACGCAGGATCAGCCAGCCGAACAGCAGAATCACGGCAAGCACACCCACAAAACCCAGCTCTTCGGCAATGACGGCCAGCAGAAAATCGGTATGCGCCTCCGGCAGATAGAACAATTTTTCCACGCTGCCACCCAGCCCCAGCCCGAACCACTGGCCACGCCCGAAGGCAATCAGCGCGTGCGACAACTGATAGCCCTTGCCGAACGGGTCCGCCCACGGATCCATGAAACCGACAATACGTTGCAGGCGGTAAGGCGAACTCCAGATCAGCGCCACGAAACCGACGACCAGCAATACAATCAATCCGGCAAAAATACGTAAATTCAGCCCGCCCAGAAACAGCGCTGACATGGCGATGGCAATAATCACCACAAACGCGCCGAAGTCCGGCTCGCGCAACAACAGGAAACCGGTGAGCAGCATGACGATCAGCATCGGCATGAAACCCTGCTTGAAGCTGTGCATGAAGGCAGCCTTGCGCACTGTATAGTCAGCAGCGTAGAGCACCGCCACCAGCTTCATCAATTCCGATGGCTGCAGATTGAGAACCCCCAGCGGCAGCCAGCGCTGGCTACCGTTGACGTTGCGCCCGACACCCGGAATCAGCACAATCGCCAGCAGGCCCAGGCCGCCAATAAACAGCCAGGGTGCAGCACGCTGCCACTCGCGCATCGGCACCTGAAATGCAGCAAAACCAGCCGCGATACCCAGGCCAATGAACATGGCTTGGCGAATCAGAAAGTAGGCCGAATTGTGGCCGGTGCGGCGGCTCGCCTCGGCAATGTCGATGGATGCCGAATACACCATTACCAGACCAAAGGCGAGCAGAATCAATGTGATCCACATCAGCGCGAAGTCATATTCCGGAACCGCGCTGCGGCGCGGCATGGCGGCAGCTGTCGCGGAACTCATGCGGTGACTCCGGACAAGGCGCGCACCGCGTCTACAAACACCTGGGCGCGATGGGCATAATTGTTGAACATGTCAAAACTGGCGCAGGCGGGTGAAAGCAGGACCGCATCACCGGATTGGGCGATTGAAAATGCGGCTTGCACTGCGTCCGGCATGCTTTCAGCGCGCAACACCGGCACCCCTGAATCCGCGATGGCGGCGGCAATCAATGCGCCATCGCGGCCGATCTGTACAACGGCACGTGCGTGCCGGGCAACGGCCGCCTTGAGCGGACTGAAATCCTGTCCCTTGCCATCGCCACCGGCGATCAGCACCACTTTCCTGTTCATTCCGTTTAATGCAGCCTCGGTAGCACCGACATTCGTGCCTTTGGAATCGTCATAGAACTCGACACCGTTGACGCTCGCCACCCACTCCACCCGATGCGGCAGGCCACGGAACTGGCGCAGCGCCTCGGCCAAGGGCGCAATCGGCAAACCTGCTGCACGACACAGTGCGAACGCAGCCAGCGCGTTAGCCACATTATGCAAACCGGCTAGCGGCAATTGGTCGATTTCCATGAGTCGATGCTCGCCCTCCCACATCCAGCCGTCCTTGATGCCGAATTCATTCAACATCAGGGGCGCGGTCAGCCCGAATGTCAGCACCGTGCGCCAGGGCAGCGCCATGCTCAGACTGGTCGCATCGTCGCGATTCAATATCTGTATGCCATCACCGCTGAAAATGCGCGCCTTGGCCGCGCTATAGGCATTGAGATCGGCGTAACGATCGAGGTGATCCTCGCTGATATTCAGCATGACTGCCGATGTGGCATTGAGGCTGGCCGTCGTTTCCAGCTGAAAACTGGACAATTCCAGTACAAAAATATCCGCTTCTGGATGATCTTCAAGCGCATCCAGCACAGGCAGGCCGATATTCCCAGCCATGATGGTTTTTTTACCGGCCCCCGCACACATTGCACCGACCATGCTGGTGACGGTGCTCTTGCCATTGGAACCGGTAATGGCAATGACTTTTGCAGCGGCAGGAACAGCCTGTGCAAACAGCTCGACATCGCCCTCCACCGCCACGCCGCGTTGCATGGCTTGCTGGATCAAGGGCTCGGACACGGCGACGCCGGGACTCGTCACGATACGTTCAGCCCAGTCGAAATCGGCACTGCGAAACGGGCCAACAGAAGCGGCTACGTCAGGCAGCATTTCCTGCAACCGCGCCAGATTGGGTGGCGCGCTACGGGTATCTGCCACACGCACCGTGGCACCGCGCCGCGCCAGCCAGCGCGCCGCAGACAGGCCGGTATCACCCAGCCCGAGTACCAGAATATTTTGTCCGTATAAATTCATCAGCGCAGCTTCAACGTGGACAAACCGATCAGCACCAGCATCATGGTGATGATCCAGAAGCGGACGACGACTTGCGTCTCCTTCCAGCCTTTCAATTCATAATGGTGGTGCAGCGGCGCCATGCGGAATACCCGCTTGCCAGTCAGCTTGAACGAAGCCACCTGGATCACCACAGACAGGGTTTCCACCACAAACACACCGCCCATGATGAACAGCACAATCTCCTGGCGCACGATCACTGCCACTACGCCCAGCGCGGCGCCCAATGCCAGCGCGCCAACGTCGCCCATGAACACTTCTGCCGGATAGGCGTTAAACCACAGAAATGCCAGCCCCGCTCCCGCCATGGCAGTACAAAACACCACCAGTTCACCCGCACCCGGGATATGCGGCACACCGAGATATCTGGAAAACACCGCATTGCCCGCCACATAGGCAAAAATAGCCAGTGCCGAGGCCACCATTACCGTGGGCATGATCGCCAGCCCATCAAGCCCATCGGTCAGATTGACCGCGTTGCTGGAACCTACAATGACGAAATATGTCAGGACGACAAAACCGAATGCACCGAGCGGAATACCGACATGCTTGAAGAACGGCACGATCAATTCGGTCTGCGCAGGCAAATGCGTGGAGTAGGCAATAAACAAGGCGGCAATCAAACCGATCAGCGACTGCCAGAAATATTTGGCCTTGGCGGACAGACCTTTGGGATTGCGGTGCACGACTTTCCGGTAATCGTCTACCCAGCCGACGGCACCGAAACCAAGCGTGGTAAACAATACAACCCATATGTAATGGTTGGACAAATCCGCCCACAACAAGGTGGAAATGGTAATGGACACCAGGATCAACGCACCGCCCATCGTCGGCGTACCAGCCTTGACAAGATGGGTTTGCGGACCGTCATCACGTACCGACTGACCGATTTTCATTGAAGCCAGCTTGCGAATAACCGCTGGCCCGACCACAAACGAGATGGTGAGCGAGGTCAATGTCGCCAGTACCGCACGCAAGGTGATGTAGTTGAACACATTGAAGGCGCGCACATCATGTGCCATATGTTGGGTAAGCCAGAGCAGCATTAGCGTTTGACCTCGAAACTTTGCACGACCCGCTCCATCTGCATGAAACGGGAACCTTTTACTAATACAGTCGTTTCTGCATCCAGCCGGTTTTCCAGTTCCGCCAGCAATTCCTCGATGCGTTCGAAATGCATCGCGCCGTGACCGAATGCTTTAGCCGCCTCCGCACTCATCTCTCCCAACGCCAGCAGCCGATCAATGTTTGCTGTGCGCGCGGCATGGCCGATCGCCGCATGCATCGCCGCAGCCTCCTCACCCAGCTCGCCCATATCCCCCAGCACCAGGATTTTTGTGCCCGGATTCGCCGCCAGTACTGACAGTGCAGCGTTTACCGAATCCGGATTCGCGTTGTAGGTATCGTCAATCAGGGTTGCGCCATGCAGTGCAGACTTGAATTGCAGACGTCCGCCCACCCCGCCGAATCCGGACAGGCCTTTCACAATTGCGTCCGCATTGATATTTAATGCCAGTGCCGCAGCAGCTGCCGCCAGCGCATTGCGCACGTTATGTTCTCCAGCCACCTGCAGACTGAATTGAAACTGGCCAATCGGCGTATGCAGCGTCACTTCACTGCCGCGAGCATGCGCACTGTAGCTACCACGAACAGCACCATGCCCGATCCCGAAATCCAGTACCGGATGTTTACCCGCCAAATTGCGCCACAATCCGGCGTAAACATCATCGGCATTGATCACCGCCACTCCACCGTCTTTCAGACCGGCAAATATTTCGCCTTTGGCGCGCGCCACGTTTTCCACTGAACCCAGCATGCCGACATGCGCTGCACCAGCGTTATTCACCAAAGCCACATCGGGGTGCGCCAGCCGCGTCAGGTAGTCAATTTCGCCCTGGTGATTCATGCCCATCTCGATGACCGCGTATTCATGTTGCTGCTGCAGTCTCAACAGCGTGAGCGGCATGCCAATGTCATTATTGAAATTGCCCTGCGTCGCCAGCACCGCATCGCTGGAACTGGCAGCTCGCAGAATTCCCGCGAGCATTTCCTTGACCGTGGTTTTACCATTGCTACCGGTGATCGCCACCAGGCGCGCAGGCATTTGCGCACGCCACCAGGCAGCCAGCTGACCCAGTGCCAGACGCGTGTCGCCAACGACTAACATAGGCTGCACATCGCAACCGCTGCCCTCAGCGACCATGACCGCCACCGCGCCCTTATCCAGCGCCTGCCGGGCAAATTGATGACCATCGAAACGCTCGCCTTTGATCGCCACAAACAAATCACCGGACTGGATAGTGCGGGTATCGGTGGCGACGCGCGTAAATTCCACATCCGTGCCGCGCATATCAGCATGGATGGCGGCGGCGGCGCTGGAAAGCCTCATCATGCCCACGCCCCCAGCGCCTGGGTGGCAACGGCGATATCACTGAATGAATGCCTCACACCTTGAATCTCCTGATAATCCTCATGTCCCTTTCCTGCCACCAGCACCACATCGCCAGCGCCGGCCATCCGCACGGCCGCCGATATGGCTGCAGCGCGATCCGCTTCGATGCAATAGTCCCCACTCATGCCAGCCGTGATATTGGCGATGATGACCAATGGATCTTCATGGCGCGGATTGTCTGAGGTTACGATGACTTGATCAGCCAGACGGGCGGCAATGGCGCCCATCTGCGGGCGCTTGCCGGCGTCGCGCTTGCCCCCGCATCCAAATACGCAGACCAGCTTTCCGTGCGGATTGATTTCGCGCAGCGTGCAAAGCACCTTTTCCAATGCATCCGGTGTATGCGCATAGTCCACTACCACCACCGGCTTGCCATTTCCCCCCAGCGCCTGCATGCGGCCGGCTACCGGTCTGATGGCTGCCAGCTGCTGCGTTGCAGCTGCCATCGGCATACCGCTGACCAGCAATGTAGCCAGCACGGCTAGCAGGTTGTACGCATTGAAACTACCGAGCAACGGTGAGACCAAATGCGCCTTGCCCCATTCGGATTCGACCTCCATTTCCAGACCTGCTGCGCTCAATTTAAGCGCAGTGCCACGTACGCGGCTGTTACGCATGCCGTAACTCACCACTTCAACTTTGCTGCCACGTAATTTCCCGGCCAGTGTGCGACCTAACTCGTCATCTACATTAAGTACCGCGTAGCGCAGTCCCGGCCATTCAAACAGCGCAGCTTTGGCCGCAGCGTAAGCGGCCATGTCGCCGTGGTAGTCAAGATGGTCGCGCGAAAGATTGGTGAGTACGGCCACGTCAAATTGCACGCCATTTACCCGGCCTTGCGCCAGACCATGCGAGGACACTTCCATCACCGCAGCGCTCGCTCCTTGTTCGACATATCCGGCTAACGCCTGTTGCAGCACAATGGCATCGGGAGTGGTGTTGGCGGACGGTGTCAGCGCATCGGGAAAACCGTTACCCAGCGTACCGATCACAGCACTGCGCCGGCCGCTGCCGGACAAGCTCTGCGCCAGCCAGTGCGCGCAGGAGGTTTTGCCATTGGTCCCAGTCACACCGATCATCCATAATTTGCCGGATGGATTGCCGTACACTGCTGCGGCAATTTCTCCAATACGATCTTTCAATCTGGTCACCGCTACATTAGGTAGCTGTGACCATTCCTGCGGCCAGGCATAGTCACGCTGCTCCCACAGCACGCCTGCCGCACCTGCGGCAATCGCCTGATCCAGATAATCGCGGCCATCGCTGGTGTCGCCCGGGTAGGCAGCGAACCCGCAACCCGGTTTGACCATGCGGCTATCCGCCGTAAGATTTTCCAGCAACACACCCTGGCGAGCCAGACTTGCCAGGATATCGCCTGCGGTTTGCTCTACATCCGGTGCCGCCATCACATCGACTCCTCTTCGGCATGGCTGGATGCCGGTGGCAATACGACGTTGCCAGTAGGATTGTCCGGGGTCACATTGAGTATCCGCAGCGCGCCGCCCATTACGCTGCTGAATACTGGAGCAGCGACAATACCGCCGTAATACTGGCCGGCATCCGGCTCATCAATCATCACTGCGATAATCAAGCGCGGGTTACTGACGGGTGCCATGCCGATGAATGAGGCGATGTATTTGTGCGCAGAGTAGCGCCCATCTTCCGGTTTATGTGCAGTGCCGGTTTTTCCCGCGACCCGATAACCGGCAACCTGGGCACGCGGCGCGGTGCCTTGCGGCGAAACCACCGTTTCCATCATGGCAAGCACTGCATGCGCCGTCGCCGGACTGAATACCTGCACTTCCTTGCTGGATGGGTCATCCTGTTTCAGCAAAGTAACCGGCTTCATCGCCCCGTCATTGGCAAACACGGTATAACCACGCGCCATTTGCAACAGACTGACCGCGATGCCATTACCATAAGCCATGGTCGCCTGATCAATCGTGTGCCAGCGTTGATACGGGCGCAGACGGCCGCTGGCCACACCCGGAAATCCCAACTGCGGCGCGGTACCAAACCCCACCTTGTGCAGCTCATTCCAGAGATACTCCGGCTTGAGTTCCAGCGCAATCTTGGCCGCGCCGATGTTGCTGGATTTCTCGATAATCTGCGAAATGGTAAGCATGCCGTTGGCATGCGTATCGTGAATGCGCCGATTGCCCACTTCATAGGTACCATCACCAGTGTCAATCACAGTATCCGGCTTGATCGTACCCGCATCCAGCGCGGCCGCTATCGTAAATGGCTTCATCGTTGAACCCGGCTCATACTCATCGGTGATCGCATGATTTCGCATCTGCCAGAGCTTGACGCCTTCACGGTTGTTGGGGTTGTAAGACGGGGTGTTGGCAAGCGCGAGAATCTCACCGGTTTTCGCGTCCAACACCACAATCGCACCATCCTTCGCCTTATTGTCGATCACGGCTTTCTGCAATTCACGATAGGCCAGATACTGGATTTTCATGTCGATGGACAACACCAGATCACGCCCCGGCTTCGGACTCTGGATGCTCTCCACATCTTCCACAATATTGCCGCGTCTATCTTTCATGACCCGGCGACTGCCTGGTATGCCGGCAAGCCAATTCTGATAACTAAGCTCCACGCCTTCCTGGCCCGCATCATCAATATTGGTAAAACCCAGCAACTGCGCCGTGACATCCGCTGACGGGTAGTAACGGCGATATTCGCGCCGCAGATACAACCCCGGGATCCCCAACTGGGTCACAGCGGCCGCCTGGTCAGGTGGCAATAAACGCTTGAGGTATACGAATTCACGGTCCTTGTCATTCAAGCGGGCTTGCAGATCCTTTACCGGTATTTCCAGCAACTTCGCCAGATGTTTGACCTGCTCCTGGCTGGCACTGACTGTGCCGGGATTGGCCCATAACGACTCCATGGGCGTACTGATCGCCAGCGGCTCCCCGCGACGATCGGTGATCATGCCCCGGTGCGCAGGCAAGGCCAGGATCCGGTTGGTCACCGCATCCCCTTTGCGCTGTAGAAAATCATGGTGCAGCCCTTGCAAATACACCGCGCGCCCTACCAGCGCCAACAACCACAGCATCAACAAACCGGCCACAACGCGGCCGCGCCAGCGTTGCAAATGCAACTCCAGCAAATGACTGGAGGGGCGTGTGGCAATACGGCTCATTGCGCTGGTCCCACCATGTCATTTACTACTTGTACCCGATCGGCAGACGGCACCTGCATTTGCAGGCGCTCTTTCGCCAGCTTTTCAATACGCCCATGCATTGCCCAGGTACTCTGCTCCAGTTGCAGCTGCCCCCACTCCACATCCAGCTTGCGCTGTTGCGCCTGTTCCTGCTGCAAGGCAACAAACAGCTGGCGACCATGATGCTGACTGTTCACCACCCCCAGCGCGCAGACCACGACCAGCGCCAATAACACGAGATGCAGCCGGCTCACTCAGCCACCCCGCATCGCTCGGCAATACGCAAAATCGCGCTGCGCGCACGTGGATTGGCGGCGACCTCGGCAGCGCCTGGACGAATCGCACGCCCCACCAAACGCATTTCCGGAATCGGAATATCCGCAGCTCGAACCGGCAAACGACGCGGCAGCTCGGGCGGACTGGACACTTCACGCATGAAGCGCTTGACGATACGGTCTTCCAGCGAATGAAAACTGATCACCGCCAAACGCCCGCCGGGAGCAAGCAATTGCTCGGCCTGAGGTAACGCTAGCGACAACTCCTCAAGCTCCCGATTGATGTAAATCCGTATAGCCTGAAAGGTGCGGGTCGCCGGATTCTGCCCTGGCTCGCGCGTGGGCACGACTCCCGCCACGAGATCCGCAAGCCTTTTGGTGGTTGTAATCGGCGCGCCCGCTCTCTGCGCAACAATCGCGCCTGCAATCGATTTAGCATACCGCTCTTCGCCATAATCCTTGATGACCCCCCTGATCTCCCCTTCATCAGCATCCGCCAGCCAAGCGGCGGCAGACAGCCCGCGCGTGGTGTCCATACGCATGTCGAGCGGCGCATCGAAACGAAAACTGAAACCGCGCTCAGCATCATCCAGCTGCGGTGAAGACACACCCAAATCCATCAACACACCACTCACTTGAGTTAAGCCACGCGAGGACACAGCCTCCGCCATTTGCGCAAAGCTACTATGAACGATCTCGAAACGAGGGTCTTGCCAGCCTTGCCCCGCCACCATGGCAGCCGGATCTTTATCAAATGCGATCAGCCGCCCGTTCGCTCCCAATTGCGCCAGTATCGCGCGACTGTGTCCGCCACGACCAAAGGTTGCATCTACATAGATGCCGTCCGGCTTGATGTTCAGTGCTGCAACCGCTTCCTCAAGTAGAACCGTTTCGTGCTGCAAGCCAAAGCTCACAGAGAGAAGCCCTCAAGCTCGGGCGGCATGGCGCCATCCCTGAACACCAGCGCCTGTTCCATTTGCGCCTGCCAGCGCTCCTCATTCCACAATTCGAATTTCACGCCCTGGCCTACCAGCACCACGTTTTTTTCCAGCGCGGCAAACTGGCGCAACATGGCCGGCAGCAAGACACGCCCCGCGCCATCCAATTCCAGATCGGCTGCATTACCCACCAACAGACGCTGCAAACTGCGCGTTTGGGGATTGAAGCTGGACAAGCTATTGAGTTTTTTCTCGATGGGTTCCCACTCCGGCAGCGGGAACAATAACAGACACTGGCTGGGATCGGCAGTGACCACCACTCGCCCGGCGCCATGCACCATCAGCGCGTCACGATACCTGGAGGGCACTGCCAGCCGGCCTTTACTATCCAGGTTTAGTGTTGCGACGCCACGGAACATGAGATCCCTTGATTTACCTAACCAGGAGGAAATTTCCCACTTTCCCCCACAATTTACCACTTCAACCCACTATAGATAAAAAGCCATAGGGGGTCAAGCAGCTAAAAGGGATTTTTTCAAGACGTTACAAACACTTACACAAAATTAGCAAAAGCTAATTAACAATCAAAAATAAGCACATAGCCCATTCTCTGAAGGCTTGATATCAAGTGTTGGCGGCATGTAGATGTAGCAGACACCTGGCGTGAACCAGGTTAGGCGTCACCAGATGATGCGGATGGTTCAGAACTTGTTATGTAGCGCACTTCCAGAACATCGATTTCGCGCAATCCGGACGGGCTTTGCAGGCGTACGACATCGCCTGCGCGGGCCTTGACCAATGCTCGAGCCAGGGGCGACGCCCAGCTGATGCGGCCAGCGCCCGGATCAGCCTCATCCGCGCCCACAATCTGATAAACATGTTCGCTGCCATCCGCCTCGCCCACACTCACCGTAGCGCCGAAAAACACTTGCTCCAATCCTTGTTGAGTCGAAGGATCAACCACAACCGCATCATCCAGACGCTTGGTAAGGTAACGCAAACGACGATCGATCTCACGCAGGCGTTTTTTGCCGTAGATATAGTCACCGTTCTCGGAACGGTCGCCGTTCGATGCCGCCCACGATACCGTCTCCACCATCTGCGGGCGCTCGATTTTCAGCAGATGATCGAACTCGGCTTTAAGCAGCACATAACCGCGCGGCGTCATGTAATTTTTTGCACCCGGCGGAAGAAGTTGCGTTACAAACTCAATTTCCTCCTCGCCGGTTTCAGATTCTTTAGTGAAAGCTTTACTCATATTGAACGGCGTATATCCGATTTTATAATTGGTTTTTCAAATAGGTTTGACCAGAAATCAGATTCCGGTAAATGAACGCGGAGGCCGAGATGATGATCATCGCATCCCTATGCCGGGTGAGGCTGGAACCGCATTGTCATTGCCACCAATAACCACAGCCCGAGCTTGTCAATTTCCAAACGCAACCTATATTGAACACAGCGCTTGTTGTTTTCTTCAGTTGGGATGGCTTTCTGCCAAGACGGCATCGTGACCATTGACGAGATGATCGATTGCCCCAGCAAACCCAACTCCACCGGCTTCACAGGTATCAGCAACAAAATCCGGTACTGAAACCAGGAAATCACAAGCTGTAGCCTCAACAGACGTTTATAGACGAAAGGAAGCATTTTATGAAGCTGCATAAACCTTTATTCCTGCTGGCTGCGGCATTACTCGTGAGCTTGCCATCAGCCTATGCAGACAGCACAGGATCAAATTACCTCAACGGCGGCGTAGGCGAAGAGGAACTGGCGATGATGCACAGTTCAGCCAAAGAATATCCACTCCACATTACTTTTTCTGCGGGCAAGAGCGGCACATATCTCGCCGACGTCCCGGTTAAAATTGTTGATCTGCATGGCAAAACCGTGTTTGACCTGGCTGAAGCGGGCCCATTATTGTATGTACGCCTGCCAAAGGGTACCTACATTGTCAAAGCTGTGTCGAAAGATGTGCCGCTATCCAGCAAAGTGAAGCTGGATGGCAAGCACAACAAATCGATTATTCTGCATTGGAAACACGAGCCGGATGAATAGCCACATCCTCTAGCCAGCAGCGCATTGAGATTGATTGGCTCATATCTGTGCTCTGCTGCCGGGAAGGCTACAGAGCACAGACCCTTAACGGTGTGCCGGCTTTATTTTCATCCTGAACAATATAAGCATGAACTAATTTTGTTTCGTCAGCACTAATCCATCGTGCCCTGATTCAACATCTTGAGCACACCAGTTCTTCCACACCCATCAATCAGCGTACCCAAGGAAAATCATGCTTAAAAGCAAGCGATCTATCACGCTGGCCATCGCCGGGCTTCTCATCCTGTCGTTGCCAGGCATGTCGACGGCGGTTTTCGCCGAAACCAGCGACACCGCAGCAAACAATACACTCCCGCCGCTGCAGATCGTTAACCAGACGGGATTGAAAATTGCGATCCAGGTCAATTATTCCGACACGGTTCCCAACGGGGTCAGCAAGCAAGTGCTGGCGGCAAAAAACCTGTATGACCAATATACCGCACTGGGCATGAAACCCGGTAAGGACTATGAAATAGTGATGGTTTTCAGAGGTGATGGCGCTCAGTTCCTGCTGACTGACGAGGCCTACGATCAAAAAGTGAAGCAGGCACACCCCAAAGGCAATCCCAATCTGAAGATACTCGATGCCCTCAACAAAAATGGCGTGAAAATGTATGAGTGCGCTGTCGCCATGAAATTGAAGGGCTACTCACCTCACGACATCCTCCCCTATAGTCGAATAGTAACGTCCGGCATTGGCGCGATGGTTGACCTGGAGAAATCCGGTTATCTTTCCATAACGCCTTAAGCCGGTCGTTAACCCATCGACCACCTTGATGCATGTTAGTGATCAATGCCGCCGAATCCACGCCGGGAGCGCCGTCATATCCTGTGTAAGGTGAAGCTGGCCGATAAGCCGGGTTTTGTCGTGGACAGTCATTCCTCTAGGCCGCCGGTTACCCGACGGCTCAAGCAGCCTACCCGCAGACTCAGCGAGCCGCTTCATCGCCTGCCTATTTGGCCTTGCTCCGGATGGAGGTTACCGCGTTTCACTCCGGACTTAACCGGCTCGTCTCTGTGGCCCTGTTCCTCGCCTCACGGCGGCCGGCCATTAACCGGCATCCTGCTCTATGGAGCCCGGACTTTCCTCCCCCCCGGTTGCCCGGAGCGGCGACTGTCTGGCCAACTTCCCCGCCATTCTATCATCATCAGCCCAATCTATATCCTTGACATTATTAGATTTATTACCTAGAACGCACTATGACGCTGCTTGACTGGCAGCGCTCTCCCCGCCCCTGTCAGGGGCACTCTGATGTCCAGATACTTTCTTTCAAAGGAGTAAATGATGAGACGCAGACTCTATTTCACGGTGCCGGATACGGTCAGTGCCCAGCAGATGGTCAATGATTTATTGCTGGCACGAATTGATGAAGGGCATATGCACGTCCTGGCCCGCGATGGCATTCCTCTCGACGGCTTGCATGAAGCCTCCATTCTGCAAAAAAGCGACGTCATCCACGGCATGGAAAGCGGTTTGGTCATTGGCGGCATTGCCGGCATTCTGGCAGGTATCGTGGGTATATTATTTCCTCCAGCAGGCGTCGATTTGAGGCTGGTCACCATTCTGGTGACTGCGCTGGCAGGAGCCGCGTTCGGTGCCTGGGTATCCAGCATGATTGCCAGCTCGGTTCCCAATTCCAGACTCAAGACCTACGAAAAAGCGATTGAACAGGGACGCATCCTGATGATGGTTGACGTGCCCAGCGGGCGCGTGGACGAGATTCGCAAGCTCATCGCCAGCCGCCACCCCGAGGCCAGCAGCAGCAGTATGGAACCCACCATCCCGGCTTTTCCCTGATCCATACAGGGAACATCGCATCTTGACCAAGTCCGCGGGGATTATGCCCCCGCAGACTTGGTGGATATGCCCCGCCCTATTCCGGACAAGGACTTCTTAACCAGCAGTATCAATCAGTTACATCCTGGCACGGCAATTGTATGCAGAAAGGTAAGGACCTTGTTTTTGCCGGAGAACAACATGCACGCTTTTACCTATGGCCCGCTCATGATTGCCTTGCTGTTGAGTAGTGCGCTAATTCCTGCCTGGGGGGCAGAGGCCGGGATAGCGCGACAGATGTCGGGGAGCTCTGGTTCCGCTTTGAACATGCAGCAACAACATCAACTGTCGAATATGGCAATCAATGCTCTGCATCAGATTTCCGCCGCGCGGGAGGATATCGCTCAGCACAATCCCGCCGCCGCTCATCAGATGCTGGATAAGGCCAGCGTCCTGCTCGACAGCTTGCAAACCGGCCTGACCGCGACCCCTGTTCTCGAGCATACGGAGATCGCGCAGAAACACCTTGAACACGATGGTCGCGCGGGCGGATTCCCCGATCTGATTCCCATCTACACCGACCTGCACACATTGCAGGATTTCATGCCGGTGAAGCAACGCAATACGCCGGATTCGACTCTCAACTATCCGCAACCTGGTTTGAAACTGCCTGACAACAATGGATTGCATACTACGGATACTGCGCTGATTTATACCGAAGCCGACCTGCCAATCGCCCATACCCGACATGCCGTGGATGCGGCACATCACGCGCTTGATCAACACCATTGGCAGCGCGCTGACAACGCGTTAAAGAATGCCGAAAACGGCGTCGTGTTCATGTCGACAAGCGTGAACAACCCCTTCTCGGCCGGCCGCCAATCACTGCTGCAAACCACACGTTTGCTGGCGGCAGGCGAAATGACCCAGGCCCGGGTCGAGTTGCGGCGCGCGCGCAGCTATCTGCAACACGCCACGCAAACCACGGATAGCATAGCCAGGGCTGATGCCGACAAGCTGCTGCAGGATGCCAGCCAGCTTGACGCGCACATCCAGAATGATGATGCCAACCTGGTCAATGATGCGCAAACCTTGTGGTACAGGGCAGCCGCACTGGCTGAACGCTCCAATGCTTATCTGGGCAATGAATGGGCCAGCGTCATGCACGACCAGCCGATCAAGGCCAGGCTCATCGAAGCACGCCTCGCCTTACGCGATGCGGCTATTGATCAATTTTCCGCACACCAGCCGGCAGCCGCCGAGGCGGCACTGGCGCATACGCAAAACTATCTGGGTCAGGCACTGAAAATCGCACGGAACGGCAATCAGCCGCAAATGGAAATACGTGGTGTACAAAAACACGTTGCCCGGCTTGCATCTACGCCTCCAGCCCGGCGCAGCCAAAGTCGATATAATCGGCTTGCCGGCGAATTAGGCATCCTGATCGGCCAAAGTTGATTGCATGTGGCTTGCCTACCCTAGCGAAACCAGTTTGAATAGCGGACATGACGATACCAATGTCCGCTCCATGTCGAATGCACTGATCCTGCGCCCATTTCGCGTACCCGCGATGGTACTGGGCAGTATGGTGATCCTGACCCTGACCCTGATGACGCTGACTGCCTGGCGTGCCGAAACCCGCATCGACACCGTGCAGCGGCATATGCAGAACATTCTTGCACTGCAGGCGCTGTCGACGCATATCGAACACGATTATCTGCGCCTGGTGAATCCGCAGGCGCCCCTTCCGGCAGGCGTCCGGCAGACGCTGGACAAGCAACTGTCTGACATTATTACTGCCGATCACTCGCGCACAGCCGATACACCCGCTGTGCTGAGCCAGTTAAGGCAATTGCTGGCAGGCGGAGGCGCCAGCCATGACACACTGCTCTCCGCATTGGCGCAAATTCATGAACGCATCACCCGCGAAACCAATGCCCACGCTGCGTTGATCAGCGCGGTAAAACGTACCGCGCACTTCGAATTCAATCTCGCACTGACGCTGGTCGCGGTACTCCCGCTATTAGCCTTGGCTATCCTCTATCTGCTGCGCCACCGCATACAGCTGCCGCTACGTGACCTGAGCTGGCTGATGCAGCGCCTGTCGCAACAGGACTACGCCAGCGCACCCATTACCCACGCCGACCCGGTGATCAAGCCATTGCTGTTGCGTTACAACCATCTGGTCAGCCGCCTGGCCGAACTTGAGATCGAGCACCAGAACCGCGAAACCTTGCTCGAACAGCAGGTGCGCGCTGCCAGTACCACCTTGCTCACTCAACAACAGCATCTGGCACAGGCAGAAAAACTCGCCAGCGTCGGCGAAGTCGCCGCCAGCATCGCGCACGAATTGCGCAACCCGCTATCCGGCATTCAGCTGGCATTGACCAACCTGCGCCGGGAAACAGAATCAGGCGATCATGCCGAGCGCCTGGATATGATCCTGGATGAAATCAACCGCATCACACGCTTGCTAAACGGTTTGCTGAATCAGGCGCGACACCGGCCCGAAACAGCCCGTGAAGTAAACCTGGCAGAACTGTGCAGCACACTGGCGCGCCTTGTCCATTATCTTCTGCCGCCGAATATCACACTGATAACCGAGGTTCCCCCGAATTTACACTGCGTGATCGCGGACGACGGCCTGCGTCAGGCATTGCTTAATTTAATCCTCAACGCGAGCAAATCAATCGGCGAAAATACCGGCAGCATCATCCTTGCCGCCAAGCCCGGTGAAGGCCGCATCGAAATCAGCATCACCGACAGCGGCAGCGGCTTTTCCGATACACTGCTCAGCCATGGCCCGCGCCCGTTTATCAGCGGTCACGAATCCGGTACCGGGCTCGGACTGGCTATCACACGCCGTTTTGTAAACGACCTGGGCGGACGCCTTACCCTGGACAATCCCCCCGCCGGTGGCGCGCGCGTCACCCTCTACCTGCCTTGTGCCGCCCATGCCTGACAGCCTCCTCATCATCGAAGACGAAACCCTGCTCGGCACCGAACTGCAGCGTCATTTCCGCCGTGAAGGCTGGGAGGTCAGCTGGGTGCGCAGTATTGCCGAAGCCGAAACCCTGTTGTTCAGCGAGAGCCTGTCGCCGCTGATCGTGCTTTCCGACATGAGCCTGCCGGATGGCAACGGTCTGGACTTGCTCGAATCCGTGCGCCAGAAAAATCTGCCCGGCGAGTGGCTGTTCCTTACCGGCTACGGCACCGTGCCGGATTCGGTACGTGCGCTGAAACTGGGTGCCCTGGACTTTCTGACCAAACCCTGCGATCTGGCGCGACTCGATCTGATTATCGCCGCCGCCACGCGCAGCGGGCGCGCCCAACGGCGTATCGCGGAGCACTCAGCAGTCGCCGCACAGCGCTATTGCGTGGACAGTTTCAGCGGCGATAGCGCTGCCTCCGGCGCAGCACGCCAGATGCTCACCCGGTTAACCGGCGTGCCTTATTCGGCGCTGCTCATCCATGGCGAAACCGGCACCGGAAAGGGCCTGGCGGCACGCATCCTGCATCACGGCGGGACGCGGGCCAGCGCGCCATTGATCGAGGTCAATTGCGCCGCGCTACCGCGCGAATTGATCGAATCCGAGCTGTTCGGTCACGAACCCGGCGCCTTTACCGGTGCCAAGACCCGACGCCGCGGTTTGTTCGAGCAGGCCGATGGCGGTACCTTGTTTCTGGATGAGGTGGGCGAACTGGCACCTGATTTGCAGGCCAAGCTGCTCAAGGCGATTGAAGACAAAGTGATCCGCCGCGTGGGGGGAGACCGCGAAATTACGCTGGACGTGCAACTCATCGCGGCGACCAACCAGAATCTGGTCGAAGCGGTCGCAGCGCAGCGTTTCCGCGAAGATTTCTATCATCGCCTGTCGGTGTTCCGCCTTGAGCTGCCGCCGCTGCGCCAGCGGCGCGAGGACATTCGTGCCCTGGTGCAACGCTTTGTCACCGAATTCAACCTCAAGGCCGGCAAGAAAATACGCCATATCCGCGACAGCACCTGGCTGTTGCTCGAGCAACACGACTGGCCGGGTAATGTACGCGAACTGCGCAATGCCATCGAACGTGCCGTGCTGCTCACCCAGAGCGATGCCGACACCCTGCAGGAGGAATGGCTGCAACTCACTCCGGCTCGAACCACACCCGCATCGTCAAAATCACAAAGCGACGAAAATCTGTTGTGCCTGCCACTGGATGGCAGTATGGCGCTCGACGATATGGATCGCCACATCATCCAGACTACCCTGACACGCTGCGCCCACAATGTGACTGCCGCCGCGCGCGCGCTCGGCACCACACGCGAAACCCTGCGCTATCGGGTGGAAAAATACGGCCTCAAACCCACGGCAAATTCAGACAGTTGAGAATACCGGCTATTTTTCCAGCCAACCGCTGGCAGAAACACATTCTCGTGGATACCGCCTGTAACCGTCAGTTTCCATTCACCCCGGGCGTCGCGACCGGCGCGGATACAACCACCGTGATATTGCCTCGGGGGGCGTTACCCGGAAATGGAGCTGGCGGCAGAGGAGAAGTACGGAGGATGGCGGCACGCACCGTATTCGCCAACTCATCGCTCGCACACTGGCCAGGATGAACCGCTTCAATAACGCCCTCCCGGGTAATGGTCACAATGGCCATGCACGATCCCGTCGGCAGCGGAACCGGTTTTCCTGCTTTTTTCATTGCCCTGCTTTCCTGTTCAACACGAACCTCGCGCAGTGAATGGCCCTCAATACTTTCAATGCCTACCATATAGCTTCTGACATTTTGCCAATACACGGTTTGTGCAAAAGAGTTTTGCGCTGACGCGGCGTTTGGCTGCGCGGGTTGGACGGGCGGAGACACAACTGCACACCCGGAAAGTGCTACAAGCACGAATGCACCAATTGCAGTGATTGATTTCAATGTCTCCCCCTTATCAACGATTGAACAACGGCCTAAATGTTGAATTGATCGTGCAGAAAACCAGCAACACGATTAACTCAAGTTATTCTTGATCTGCTTAAAAATAGTCAGCCCGGATGCCATCTTGCATATTTAAGCTGACACGGTGCTGACGTCCCTGCTGGCGGGCAGCCTGCCTTCTGAAACAAGCCATCCCGGTGCGATATCACCCTGGTTTTTTTCAGGCACCGGGGCATATCCACCGGGTCGCGTCACAAAAAATAATCTTTATGTTTTTTTTCAATCAGTTAAAGCTCTGGCATGGATGCTGCTGAACTCCTGGGTAAAGTATCCGCGTAATGAACGCCAACAACGCCCACGCAGTAAAGGAGAATGAAATGAACCCTGTCGGTTATGCCATTCACACCGTAGTTCTGTTACTTGCCTTTGCAAGCATTGCAATCTGGGTATTTGGTAAATAGCGCAAATCGTGTTTCGGCAAGGACGCCGACATCCCGTTTGGAGAAGCACGGAATTGATTTTGGACATTACCTTGGCACTTGCCTGGCAAACCGGGTCACAAGCTTTACCAACCATCCAATATCTGGAGATATCAACATGAAAAGTACGCTGCTCGTCACTATTATCGCCACTTCGATTATTTCTTTTACCGCCATCGCCGACCCTGTTGCTGGCTCCGAAACCGTAGGTGTATCCGTCCAGGAAGCTCATATCACTGCGATGGGCTGGAGCGCAGAAAAACAAATCCTGCACAAAGCGGTCTATAACGACAGCAAGAAGAAAATCGGTGTAATCGAGGACATTATCGTGTCACCCGAAAATTCGGTTTCTTATGCGGTAGTCGGGGTCGGCGGCTTCCTCGGCATGGATCGTCACGATGTGCTGGTGCCGTTCAATCATTTCCAGGCCAAGGGAAACCAGTATTTGCTGCCGGGTGCGAGCGTAGCCATGCTCAAATCGTTGCCTGCATTCAAGTACAGCACTTGAAAAACGCGGGCGATTGCGGAGTCTGCACATCTCGATGTGTGCCAACTCGAATCGAGTCAAGGAATTCATTATGAGACGTCGTATCATCCCCATACTCACCGTGTCCACATTGGTCATTATGCTGGCGGGTTGTGCCAGTGTTCCGCCGCCGGCGCCGCTTCCGGTGTCAGAGGTGATTCGACTGAGCAAGGAAGGCGACCCGCCCGAACAAATCATTCAGCGCATGCGTGACGCCGGCATGGTTTACCGGCTTGAGGCCAGCCAGCTGGCGCACCTGCATCAGCAAGGGGTGCCGGATGCGGTACTCAATTACATGCAGCACACCTATCTTGAGGCGGTACGCCGCGATCAGCACCTACAGGACTGGAACCTTTGGAGACCCGGGCCCAACGGCTATTTTTATGGCGGTTGCTACTATGGATGGCCATACAGCTGCTACTGATGGGCACTTTTTCTGAAACGGAAACATGGCAGGCAACCCTCCCCTGTGCAGCAGACCAATAACCCAACCTCGGCATGAGTCAGTTGAAGAATCTTTCATCGCATATTTTGCAGACATCGGCCTCCATGGTGGGGGTTTGCATGATGATTATCAGCATCGTCAAACTCATCCACATGGGCGGGACCATGAGCCGCCTGGTGGACAAGATTCTTGCCTTCGACAATGTTGTATTTCTGCTCAGCGCCATCCTGTCCTATGCATCCATGCGCTATGAACGCAGGGCGGTGCATCTGGAGAATATGGCCGACACCGTGTTTATCGTCGGGTTGATTTGCATGACGGTCGCCTCGCTCGTGCTTTCCCTGGAGATATTTTGATCGGCATTCACCCACAGAGGACACAATGAAAAACAGCATCCCGCAACCTGCAGGTACCGCCCCGGCGCCAGAGTGGCGCAACCCGGCCTCCTGGTCATCTGCGCGCAAGGATATGACAGGCACCACACTCGGCGCCTCACGGCTGTGGTTCAGCGTAGCGCAGGGAATCGTCAGCGAGGTGTATTACCCGCGCCTGGATATTCCGCAACTCAAGGATCTCGGCCTGATCGTCGCCGATGGCCAAGGCTTCTGGCAGGAATTACGTAGACTGCCCGGCTATACCCTGGAATTCGTTGCGCCCGGCATCCCGGTAGTGACCATTCACCACCGGCATGCGCGCTTCGACCTGCACCTGCGCATCTGTCCCGACCCGCAACGCGACGTGCTGCTGCTGGATATCGAGCTGGAGGGCGATACGGAATTGCGCCCTTATCTGCTCGCCGCACCACGTCTTGGTGGAGACAGCCTCACCAACCGCGCCTGGGCGGACAGCTGGGAGGGCCGCTCCTTGCTATGGGCGGAACAGGGCCCTTTCGGGATGGCGCTGATGTGTGCCGGTAATGACGGGTTACCCGGTTTTGGCATGCGTTCAGCGGGCAGCGTGGGGGAAAGCGATTTATGGCAGGATTTCGACCGCCACCGGCGCATGACCTGGTGCTTTGCCGATACCGAGCCGGGTGAGGTGTCGCTGGCTGGTGAACTGCCACATCGCTGTACGGTGGCGCTGGGTCTGGGCAGCAGCAAGGAAGCCGCTGCCACACTGGCCTGGAGTGCATTGATGCGAGGGTTCGAGCCGGCCTGGAAAGATCAATGTGCAGACTGGGAAAACTGGCAAAAGAACTGGCAACTGCCGGTGGCCCTCAGTGCCTTGCCTGATGCTGCTCAGCAACTGTTGCAACGCTCTGCCAGCGTGCTCAAGATACACCAGGACCACACTTACCCGGGGGCCGCTGTCGCCAGCCTGTCGGTACCGTGGGGCGAATCCAGCTCGAGTCAGGGCGGCTACCATCTGGTATGGTCACGCGATCTGGTGGAGACTGCGGGCGCATTGTTGGCCATGGATAAACTCGACGATGCGCGCGCCATCCTGTGCTACCTGATGGCCACCCAGCAGAGCGACGGCCACTGGCTGCAAAATCAGTGGCTAGGCGGCAAACCGTTCTGGCAGGGCATCCAGCTGGACGAAACCGCTTTCCCCGTACTGCTGGCCGCCGCTCTGCATGCACGCGACGCGCTGGCGCAAATTCCGGTACACGATACGGTGCGTCGCGCGCTCGATTTCATCCTGCGTGAGGGCCCATCCACAGGTCAGGATCGCTGGGAGGAGGACGCCGGCATCAATACCTTCACCCTCGCCGTGGCCATCGCCGCATTGGTAGAAGGCACCGCTTTCCTGCAAGGCCGCGAGCGCGATTGCGCACTGATGCTGGCGGATTACTGGAATGCCCGGCTGGAAGACTGGACCTGGGTGGAAGACACGCAGCTGGCGCGCAGCCTTGGCGTACCCGGCTATTATTTGCGTAGCGCCCCCACCGACGAGCTCATCCACGACGGCGCCAAACTCGAACACCTGCTGATCAAAAACCGCGCTATCGATCCCGATCTTCCCGCCGAGGAGCAACTGGCAACCGATTTTTTGCAGCTGGTGCGCTACGGACTGCGCGATGCCCATGATCCATGCATCGCGGCGAGCGTCACCGCCATCGACAAGCTGCTCAAGACCGATACGCCCAACGGCCCGGTATGGCATCGCTACAACGGTGACGGTTACGGCGAACATGCCGATGGCAGACCCTTTGACGGCAGCGGACACGGACGCGGCTGGCCGCTGCTTACCGGTGAACGGGCGCATTATGCATTGATGGCCGGAGATGACGTGTTGCCCTACATCAACGCCATCACAGCCATGACCGGCTCCGGTGGCCTCATTCCTGAACAGGTATGGGACGCCGATCCCATTCCTGCACGCGATCTCTATCCGGGCCAGCCCAGCGGTTCCGCAATGCCGCTGGTGTGGGCGCATGCCGAGTACATCAAGCTCTGCCTGAGCCACGCGCAGGGCTATCCGGTGGATCGTCCGGTGCAGACCTGGCTGCGCTATCACGGCCAGCGTCCGGCCATTTCCTACTATCTGTGGCGTCTGCAACAGCGCCCGCGCAACCTGCCCGCAGGCAAGGAACTGCGTCTGCTGTTGCACTCACCCGCCCGCGTGCACTGGGGGCACAGCGGCTGGCAGGACATCGCCGATGTGGACACGCAGGACTGGGGGCTGGCGCACATCGCCATCCTGCCGACGACGCAGCTGAGGCCGGGCGACACACTGGAATTCACCTTGTACTGGCCTGAAACCGGGCAATGGCAAGGCGAGAATTTTTCCCTTCACATCACTGGAGACGCATCATGATGCAAATTGATTTAAGCGGGCGCCGGGCGCTGGTTACCGGCGCCAGCTCCGGTTTGGGTGAAGCCGTTGCAACGGCTTTAGCCAGCGCAGGCGCACAGGTGGCGATTAACTACCTGCATGACAAAACAGCCGCAGATGCGGTGGTGGCACGCATCGCCAAGCAAGGCGGCAAAGCGCAGGCGTTTCAGGCTGACATCGCCATAACGGGCGATGTCACGCGGCTATTCGAAGAAGTCGGCGCCGCATTCGGCGGGCTGGATATTCTGGTCAACAATGCCGGCATCGACGGTGGCTCGGCCAATTGTGCCGGCAGCGATCCGGACCAATGGGCGCGCGTCATCGCGGTGGACCTGCAAGGTCCCTACTACTGCGCGCGCCAGGCACTGCAATGGATGCTGCCGCAGAAACGCGGGGTCATCATCAACATCACCTCGGTGCATGAATTCATCCCCTGGTCGGGTTATAGCGCCTACACCAGCGCCAAGGCCGGGCTGTCCATGTTTACCAAAACGCTGGCGCAGGAAGTGGCGGGAGACGGGGTACGCGTACTCGCTATCGCACCCGGCGCCATTCGCACCCCGATCAACGCCAATGTATGGGAGGACACACAAGGATTGGCCGATCTGGATCAGAAAATTGCCATGGGACGCATGGGCGAGCCGGATGAAATCGGCCAGGTCGCGGCTTTCCTGGCCAGCGATCTGGCCAGCTATATCACCGGCACCAGCATTGCGGTGGACGGCGGCATGCTGATCTACCCGGACTTCCGTCATGGCGGATGATCTGGATGCCGATCTGATCATCATCGGTAGTGGTGCCGGGGGTGGCACGCTGGCGCGTGCGCTGGCGCCCAGCGGTATTTCCATTCTGGTGCTGGAGCGCGGCGATTATCTGCCCAGGGAAAAAGCCAACTGGCAGGCCGAAGCCGTATTCCACGCGCACCGCTACCATACGCAGGATCATTGGCGCGATGGGGCCGGGCGCCTGTTTCAGCCCGCCACCGGCTACCACGTGGGGGGCAACACCAAGCTCTACGGCGAGGATTTTGTGGCGCGCAAGCATGCCGACGGCAGCACCCCGAACTGGCCGATTGGCTATGCCGACCTGCGCCCGTTCTACGATGAAGCAGAACGCTGGTATTACGCGCACGGCTTGGCCGGTGCCGACCCTACGGAGCCACCGCGCAACGATTATCCATGGCCGCCGTTCACCCATGAGCCTTACATGGTAGAAGTGGCGCGCCAACTGAAAACGCTCGGGCTGCACCCCTTTCCGCTGCCGCTGGCGCTGGATCGGGACGAAGATCATCCGCAACAAAGTGCCTGCATACGCTGCGACAGCTGCGACGGTTTCCCGTGCCTGGTGCATGCCAAGGGCGATGCGGAAACCTGCGGCATCCGCCCCGCATTGCAGCACGCCAATGTTCATATTCTGCCTGGTGTCCGGGTGCAAAAACTCCTCACCAATAGCGCTGGCAGCCGCGTGGAAAGTGTGGAGGCGCTGGACCTGCAAGGAGCGCGACGTTTCCGCGCGCGCGTGGTTGTCGTCGCTGCCGGCGCCATCAATTCCGCCGCGCTGTTACTGGCTTCAGCCAGCACCCGGCACCCGCGCGGGCTGGCGAATGGCAGCGACCAGCTCGGGCGAAACTACATGTGCCACCTCAACAGCGCCTGCATTGCCATCGATCCGCGTCGCCGCAACCCGACCGTGTTTCAGAAAACCATTGCCATCAACGATTTTTACCATAGCTCGGGCGAGGTGGATTTCCCCTACCCGCTCGGCCATATTCAAAATCTCGGCAAGGTCACCCCGGCCATCCTCAAGGCCCAGCGCCCGGCCTTGCCCTGGCCACTGGCGCGCTGGGCGGCGCAGCATTCGGTGGACTGGTGGCTGACCACGGAAGACCTGCCGCGCCCGGACAACCGGGTTAGCCTGGACGCTGACGGCACCATCCGGCTGCACTACCAACCCACCAACGAAGCCGCGCATCAGCGCCTGGTCGGTGGCTGGAAAAACATCCTGAAACGGCTCGGCTATCCGCTCGTCTTCACCCAACGCATGGGCATCGAGGCGGTGGCCCATCAGGTGGGCACGGCACGTTTCGGCACCGACCCCGGCGCCAGCGTGCTCGACCTCCATTGCAAAGCGCATGAGCTGGACAACCTGTATGTGGTGGATGCGTCGTTCATGCCCTCCATCGCCGCCGTCAATCCGTCGCTGACCATCATGGCCAACGCGCTGCGCGTCGGCGCCCATCTGTGCCAGCGTTTCGCTCAGGGCGATTGGCATGGATAGGCTACTGGTGTGCCGAAATGGGGATTGAAAAGCACTTTGGCCACAGAGAACACGGAGGAAACGCGCTTCCCAGGCCTGAGTACCCAGTCGGTCAACTCAAAATACGGCATACCCGCGCCTATTCTGTGGCCTCTGTGTTCTCTGTGGCTGCAACTGCTTTTTCCAGATTCATGACATTGACGACCTAATCGAGAGATTCAGACATGGCCAAGCTCAGCGCCGTCGCAGTCTATACAGCAGGTTTCCTGCAAGGTTGCGCGTTTGTCCTGATCCCGGCGCTCGGCACCATTCTGGCCGCGCCGCCTTACCACCTGTCCAGCAGCGCATATGGCGTGCTGTTTCTGCCGCAGACGCTGGGCGCCATCTTCGGCGCGCTCGCTGCCGACACGTTGCACCAGCGCATCGGCAGTCGCGGTCTGTTCCGTACCGGCGTTGCAGCTAATGTGGTCGCCCTGCTCCTGCTGGCCGGCGCGGCCTATAGCCGTGGCACGCTGGCGCATGCCTTGCTGTTGATGGAAACACTATTTCTCGGCGTGGGTTTTGGCTTGACGCTGGCTGCCGTCAATCACTATGCGGCGCTGCTGTTTCCCCGTACCGCCACGATGGCAGTCACCTTGCTCAACGCCGGCATCGGCGGCGCCACCGCGCTCTCCCCGCTCATCCTGCATGGCATTACTGCCTGGACCAGTTGGGGCGTATGGCCGCTCATGCTGGCAGCGGGATTCGGACTGGTGCTCTTTCTGCCGCTCCCGGCAAGCACTGCCAAAACGGGTGAATCACCGCGCTGGCAAGCCGCCATGCTGCTGTTTGCGCTGGCCGCATTTCTCTATGCCATCGGCGAGGGCATCTTCGGCAGTTGGGCCAATATTTACATCAGCGTGAACAAGGCCCTGCCGACACATTACGGGGCACTGGCGCTCTCCGCTTTCTGGGGCAGCATGACGCTGTTTCGCATCTTGCTGGCGCTAGTGCCGGAGCGCGTGATCGCGCAGCGTTGGCTTTATCTGGCGGCGCCGCTCGGCATGGGCGCCTGCTTCGCTACGTTGCCATTTCTGTCCAGCGCCTGGACTTTGATAGGCACGTTTGCACTGGCCGGCGCAGCATGCAGCGTCTACTTTCCGTTTTCCATGTCGTATGGTCTGGCCGCCTTTTCCGGGCAGCAGACGCGCATGGCCGGTCTGATGGTGGCTGCGCTGATGGCCGGTGAGGGCATCGGCTCATTTGCCCTTGGGCCTTTGCAAAGCCTGGTCGCGCTGCCGCGCATCTATCTGTTTTCGGCCCTGTTGGCGGTGCCGCTGTTCGTGCTCGGCTGGCGCCTCTCGGCGCGGGCAAAAACCAGCTAGACTAGTTATCGGCTGACAAAAACAACAACGCCGTTAAGAATAAAGTAAGTTTTCTCGGCGCAATATTCAGACATGGATATCGAATCATTACGTTCAGAATTCATGTCGACACAACCTGCTTGTCCGTGACGGTTTAATGGCCGGGTTAATAATTGCAAATCACAAAGGCTTACCGTGCGAATTCTAATCATCGAAGACGATCATGTTATTGCAGCCAACCTGTATGACTATCTCGAAAGCAGAGGCCATACCGTCGATGCGGCGATGGAAGGCGTGATGGGGCTGCGCATGGCGGTCACCCAGAAATGGGACGTCATCCTGCTTGACGTGTCGTTACCCGGCATGAGTGGTCTGGACCTTTGCCAGAAGCTGCGCCAAGAGGCCGGCCAGGACACGCCCATTCTCATGCTCACGGCACGCGACACACTTCAGGACAAACTCGACGGATTTGCCAGTGGCGCCGATGATTACCTGGTCAAACCCTTTGCGTTACGGGAGGTTGAAGCGCGCGTGACTGCACTGGTGAAGCGCTATCGGGGTCGGGTCACAAATTCCGTGTTACGCGTTGGTGATTTGGTCTTTCATCCCGAGACTTTAGTCGTCGAGCGGCATGGTGAAGAAGTGAAGCTGCCGTCCAAATGCTTGCGCATCCTCGAACTCATGATGCAAAACCCAAACCGGGTATTCAGTCGCGCGGAGCTGCAAGCCGCAGTGTGGGGCGAGGAACAGACCGACAGCGACACGTTGCGCACGCACATCTACATGCTGCGCCGCGCACTGACCGAACGCGGTGGAAGCGATCCGATCGAAAATATTCGCGGTGAGGGCTACAAGCTGGTGACGTCGAATGCGCATCAAGCATAGTCTGCGGCTCAAGGTCGCGTTAAGCTTCGCCCTTTTCACTGTTCTGATTCTCGTCGCGCTGATGGTGGGTGTCCTGTCGCTGGCAGAAAAACAGGCGGAGCAGTTAATTGATGCCACTGTCTCCGACGAAATGTCGCATCTGATGCATGAGTACCAGCGTAGTCCTCAGATATTTCCTCCCCGCACGCAAAACCTTCACGGTTACATCATCCAAAATGACGACGAGAACGCTACGCTGCCCAGTTACCTGCGTAAGCTCGGTCCGGGTATCCATCACACGTTCGTGGGTGACAGGGAACTGCACATTGCCGTCCGGTATTCCGGAACGACCAAGTTTTACCTCGTCTACGATGTCAGTCGCTATGAGCAAGGCATCAAGCAATTCAGGGTGGCACTACTGTTCATCACCGCCGTCATATCAGCGCTCACCGTTTGGATGGCCTTCTGGCTGGCCGGTCTTCTGACCCGGCAGGTATCCGATTTGGCAAATCAGGTGGAGAGCTTAAGCCCCAATGATATGAAAATACCTTTGGCCGCCAAATACAATGACGAGGAAGTGCTCGGCCTGGCCCGCGCGTTTGACGGCTATCACCAGCGGGTTCAGGAACTCCTCGACCGGGAACAGGAATTCACTGCGAATGCCAGCCACGAATTGCGTACCCCCTTGACCCAAATCAAGACAAGTTGTGAACTCATCGCCCAGAATACCGCTCTCGACGCCAGGTCAAAAAGACGTTTGAATGACGTCAATCAGGCCGTTGACCATATGACTGAAGCCATCAATTCCTTGTTGTTGCTGGCGCGAGGCGGCTCGCAGGGGGCAACAGACTCGATTCCAGTTAAAGCGTGCCTCGATATGATCATAAACTCGTGCGCCGATACACTTGCCGCCAAGCCAATCTTGCTGGAAATAAGCATTGCCCCCGAAGCCACCCTGCAAGTCCACCGGGACGCGTTCGATCTTGTACTCACCAACCTGATCAAGAACGCGATCGTCTATACCGAGCAGGGCAAAATTTCTGTCCGCTACGAAGCGCAGCGCTTATGCATCGAAGACACGGGCATTGGTATCTCTGCTGCCGACCTTCCTCATATCTTCGAGCGGTTTTATCGGGGAATCCACCCCATGGAGAAACAGGGCGGCCTAGGGTTGGGACTTTCGATCGTAAAAAGAATCTGCGACCAATCCGGCTGGCGGATTACGCTGCATAGCGAAGAAAACCGGGGAACCCGAGTCATGATCGACTTTTCGCCTGTCTAGATTTCATGGCGACTTGACGCAGATTTGACATTCGCCGAACTATTATCGTCGGCAATGTGTACTTCTTTTCTCCCTATCTTCGGGGAAGCTTCGGCTTCCAGTTTTTTTTGCAAGGAGTAATGGCATGAGGACATTGTTCCTACTTAGTATTGCGGCGTTGCTGTCTGGCTGCGCGATGCAGTCATATCAAGCACGGCCTCTTGATCCAGCCAAGCTGGCAAAGTCCTATGAGGCACGTACGCTCGACTCCGCAGAACTCCATCAATTCATCCAGACGAGTTTGGGTCAGGAGGATGTGATTCCTTGGCCGCCCAAAAGCTGGAGCGGGAAGATGCTTACCTTGGCCGCCTTTTATTACAGCCCTGATTTGGATGCGGCGCGCGCTAAATGGGGAACGGCCAAGGCGGGCATTGTTACTGCCGCGCAGCGGCCCAATCCAACGCTGCAATTGCCTTTTCAACACACGACCGGCTCAAGCGGAAGCTCCCCGTGGACGTTTGGCCTGGGACTCGATATTCCGATTGAAACCGCGGGCAAGCGTGGGTACCGGGTAGCGCAAGCTCAACAATTGTCGGATGCCGCCCGCTTCAGCATCGGCAACGTGGCCTGGCAAGTCAGAAGCCGGCTGCGTGCACAACTGCTTAAGCTTTACACCGCTACCCAAAAGACCTCAATACTGAAGCAGCAGATCGAGGCTCAGAGTCAGATCGTCAAGATGCTGGAGCAGCGTCTCTCGGCGGGCGAGGCATCCGCCACCGACGTGAATCAGCAGCGCATTGCGCTGATCCAAAGCCGCACTGACCTGGCGAATGCGCAAAAGCAGAGGGAAGATGCCCGTGCCCAGGTGGCAAGCGCAATCGGCGTGCCGGTGAGCGCACTGGACGGCATCCCTATCAGCTTTGCAGAGTTCGACCGGATTTATCCGGATATCCCGATGCGAGACGCCCAACGCCAGGCGATCCTTAACCGGGCGGACCTGTTGAGCGCGTTGGCGCAATACCAGGCTAGCCAGGAAGCCTTGCAGCTTGCAATCGCCAATCAATATCCGGACATCCACCTGGGGCCTGGCTACCTCTGGGATCAGGGCGCGACCAAGATCGCCTTCGGTGCTAGCGGCATCGCCCTCCCCATCCTCAATCAAAACCAGGGGCCAATCGCCGAGGCAAAAGCGCGCCGCGCCGAAGCCGAGGCGAACGTAATATCACTACAGGCGCAGGCCATCAACCAAACGGGCCAGGCGCTGGTCGCTTACCATGCGGCGCTTAACAGCTTAAGCCAGAGCGAAGCGCTCTTGTCCGCGCAACAACAGCAACTTTCATCTGTGCAGAATTTGTATAGGGCGGGCGAGACAGACCGCCTGATGTTGACGCTGGCGCATCAGGCTCTTTTTACGGTTCTCCTCGCCCGTCAAAATGCGCTTATGCAAGTCCAGCAATCGTTAAACCAGCTGGAAGATGCGATCGAGCGCCCACTGGACGGCGCTATCGAAGTAAGCACACTGCCTGACCCCGCGCGCAACGCGCCTGCCAATCAAGGATCCCGGCCATGAAACACAAACGTAATATCCTCGTGGGCCTGATCGCCGCTGTGATCATTATCGGCGCGGTTATCTGGATACGCAGCAAGCCGGCCCAGCCCGCCAACCCGGCGGCTAGCTCGCGAGCGGCCACGACCAGCGCAGGTACGATTGAGATCACCCCCCAGCAACTGACGGCGAGCGGCATAGCAGTGCAGGCGTTGCCCACCACGCGTTTCCAGCCGCAGACCAGCGCTTACGCCAGCGTGCTGGACCCGGGGCCGTTGCTGCAGTTGCGCGGACAACTGCGCTCGGCACAACTCCAGACCGACGCGGCGCGCGCCCAGGCGGCGGCCTCGGAACGCGAATACCGGCGTCTGGCTGTGCTTAATGGTCAGGACCACACCGTGTCGGACAAAGTGACCGAAGCGGCGCGTGCCACCCGGGATGCAGACCGCGCGCATCTGGAAGCGGCACAGGCAGGCTTATTGGCTGCCCGCGACACGGCGCGCAGCCGCTGGGGCGACGTGCTGGTGGGCTGGGCGCTCGCCGCACGCTCGCCGCAACTGGATGCGCTGAATTCCGGGCAGCAGGCTTTACTTTCCGTCGCATTGCCGCACAGCGAGGCGGCAGGTACACCACCGCCAACCATCCATATCGGCGTGCCCGGAAGCAGCGGGACTCAGATCATTGCGCGCCTCATATCGCCTTCGCCGCTGGCCGACCCGGTCATCCAGAGCCCGGCTTATTTTTACCAGGCGCCGCGCGGCGGATTGCGCACCGACATGCGCATTGAGGCCTTGCTGCCCGCCGGCCCCTCTCTCGAAGGCGTTACCATCCCGAACTCGGCTGTAGTCTGGTACGCCAACCGGCCGTGGGTCTACGTGCAGTCCACCGATACACAATTCGTGCGCCGCGAAATCGCCGTCAACACACCCGCACCCGGCGGCTGGTTTGTTGCGCAGTGGCACGCTGGCGAACGCGTGGTGGTCCAGGGCGCCGCGCTGCTGTTCTCGCAGGAATTCCAGCCGAAACCGCAACCGGGCGCCCCGAGCAGCGGCGGCGATGACGATGATTAACGCGCGAATTAAGTTAAATAAAAAAGGCGATTTATCCACGAAAAACACAAAAGACACGAAATAAATCAACGGCGAAATGCCTGCTTACCCTATTTCGTGCTTTTTGTGTTTTTGCGAGTTATTGCCCAAGGGCAATATCCCTGCGAGAACCATTTCGTGGACCAACTATTTTTTCTTGGTTGAAAGGATTTTTCCCTTCCATGCTGACTCCCATCGTTCGCTTTGCCATCCGCTTTCGCGGCGTCGTCATCGCCCTGGCCATACTGCTGGCGGGGTATGGCCTGTTCGCTCTCAGCCATGCGCGGCTGGATGTATTTCCGGAATTCGCGCCACCTCAGGTGCAGGTGCAGACCGAGGCTCCGGGCTTGTCGCCCGCCCAGGTGGAAGTACTGGTCACCCAACCCCTGGAGAACCGGCTGGCCGGCCTGACCGGTATCAAGACCATGCGCTCCAAGTCGTTTCAGGGGCTGTCCATGATCACCCTGACTTTCACGGCGAACACCGATATCTACCGGGCCCGGCAGGTCGTGGCTGAACAAATGGGCGGCACTGCCGCTACGCTTCCTCAGGGCGTGAAGGCGCCGGCCTTGCTGCCGCTGGCTTCATCCACCAGCGTGGTGCTGAGTCTTGGTCTGACCTCGAAGTCGCGCTCCCTGATGGAACTGCGCACCCTTGCCGACTGGAGCGTCAAACCACAGCTGCTTTCCGTGCACGGGGTGGCGGGCATTTCCGTATTTGGCGGTGAGGTGAAGCAGTTGCAGATCCAGATCGCCCCCGACAAGCTGGTGCGCTACGGCCTGGCTATCCAGGACGTGGTCGATGCGGCAAAACGGGCAACCGCAGTGCGCGGCGCCGGCATCATCGAAAACAACAACCAGCGCATCACGCTGGAAACCACCGGGCAGCCCATCTCCGCCGCAGCGTTGGGAGCGGTGGTGCTGCGCAATCAGGGCGGCGCCACGCTGCACCTGGCAGACGTCGCGAATGTGACGGTGGCGCCCGCCCCCGCAGTCGGTGCGGCTTCGATCGAGGGGCAGCCGGGAGTGATGCTGGTGGTCGAGGAACAGTACGGCGCGAATACCCTGGCCGTGACCCGTGCACTGGAACAGCGCCTCGCGCAGCTCAAACCCGCCCTCACTGCCGAGGGCGTGACGCTGAATCCCGACCTGTTCCGTCCGGCCAACTTCATTGAAACCGCGATCAGCCACCTGCGCACCGCGCTGCTGATCGGCGCTGCGCTGGTGCTGATCGTACTGTTCCTGTTCCTGTTCAACGCACGCGCAGCGGTCATTTCTGCCACGGCGATTCCGCTCTCGCTGCTGACTGCGGTGATCGTGCTGAATCACTTCGGTATCGGCCTCAATACCATGACGCTGGGCGGACTCGCCATCGCCATCGGCGAGGTGGTGGACGACGCCATTGTCGATGTGGAAAACATTTTCCGGCGCCTGCGCGAAAACCGCCTGCTGGCTGCACCGCTGAATGCGGCGCAAGTGGTGCTGAGTGCCTCGCTTGAAGTGCGCGGTGCAGTGATCTACGCTACCTTCATCGTGGCGCTGGTGTTCGTACCTGTACTGACGCTGTCCGGCGTCGCGGGCAGCCTGTTCGGCCCGCTGGCAATCGCTTATATTGCGGCCATCATGGCTTCGCTGGTGGTGGCGCTGACGCTTACCCCGGCGCTGGCCTATGCGTTGCTGGCAAGTCGTGCCGCTGAAGCAAAAGAGCCGCCGCTGGGTAAATGGCTCAAGGTACGCTACACCCGTCTGCTCGCCGGCATCGATCAGCGCGCGGGTGCGGCGATTCTGGTCGTGGTGTTGCTGTGCGGTGCGGCATTGGTGGTGCTGCCGTTCATGCAAGGCAGCTTCCTGCCCACGCTGCGCGAGGGACATTTCATCGTCCATATGAAAATGGCACCGGGCACGTCGCTGGCCCAGTCGCTTGCGCTGGGGCAACGTGTGAGCGCATCGCTCAGCCGGATTCCGGGAATACGTTCAGTGGCCCAGCGCGCGGGACGGGCCACCCAGGTGTCGGATCCGGCAGGCGCATTTTCGAGCGAGTTCGAGGTGGACCTGACGCCGCTCTCGGGCCCCGGACAACAGCGCGTATTGAATGCCATCCGCAGCACCGTTGCGCCATTCGTGGGCGCGAGTTTCTCGGTCAACACCTTCCTGACCGAGCGCATCCACGAAACAATTTCAGGCTACACCGCGCCGCTGGTCGTGGATATCTACGGCAACGACCTCGACGTGCTCGACCGCAAGGCCGAACAAGTCGCCGCCGCGATACGCAGCGTGCCGGGCGCCGGCGCGGTGCAGGTACAGGCGCCGACAGGCAGTCCGCAACTGGTCATCCAGCTGCGCGACAGCGCCCTGTCGCGGCTCGGCATCGCCCCGGTCGACGCCCTGAGTGCGATTCAAACCGCCTACGCCGGTACCCAAGTCGGCGAGGTGTACGAGGGGAGTCGCGTATTCGACGTGACGGTGGTACTGGCGCCACAGCTGCGCCAAAGTCCGGCGCAAGTGGGCGAGCTGCCGTTGAAGACATCGGACGGCCGCATGGTGCTGCTCAAGGACATTGCCGATATTCACCAGACCGATGGGCGTTATTTAATCCTGCACGACGACGCGCAACGCCTGCAGGTAGTGACCGCAGACGTCAAGGGACGTGCGCTGTCGAGTTTTGTCACGGCGGTAAAAAAACACATCGCGGCCCAGGTCACGCTGCCGCGCGGCACTTACCTGGTCTACGCCGGCGATGCGCCGGAGCAGGCCCGCGCGCAACAGGATCTGCTGTTGCATTCGGCACTGGCGGCGGCGGGCGTAGCGCTGCTGCTGTATATGGCGCTGGGCGGCGTGCGCTCGACCATTCTGGTGTTCGTCAACCTGCCGTTCGCGCTGGCCGGCGGCGTGGTAATGGTGCTGGTCACTGGCGGGGTATTGTCGATCGGCTCGCTGGTGGGTTTCGTCACCCTGTTCGGCATTACCCTGCGCAACGCCATCATGCTGATCTCGCACTATCGCCATCTGGTCGAGGTGGAAGGCGTGGCATGGGGCAAGGATGCAGCGATACGCGGCGCAGCGGAACGCCTGTCGCCGATCCTGATGACGGCGCTGGTCACCGCGCTGGGGCTGCTGCCGCTGGCGCTGACCAGCGGCGCGCCCGGCAACGAGATCGAAGGCCCGATGGCCACCGTCATCCTGGGCGGGCTGATCACCTCCACGCTGCTCAACCTGCTGATCCTGCCGACCCTCGCGCTGCGCTACGGGCGGTTTGAGGGCCGCGCACAACGGGAAGATGATCTGGCGCAGACTTAGATTTCAGCGGCTGCGCGACCGTTTCGACATGGCCCAGTAAACAACTGCAACCAGCAGGGCCAGCGCCAACGCGCCCGCCAGCCACAACTCTGCCGTATGAACCCGCAGCAGCCATGCTTCAATCCGCTTGCCGAAATAGTAGACGCCCGCACTCCATGCGCCAACCCACAGGAGCGCGCCCAGCGCGTTGTAGACTGCGAAGCGTTTCCAGCCCATTCCGGCACTGCCCGCAACGATGCCGTTGAGCTGTCGCAGCACCGGGAAGAAACGCGCGACGATGACGACTTCCGGGCCGTAATGCGCGAAGAAGCGTTCCGTCTTATCCAGTCGTTCCGTGCTGATACCTACGCGCGCACCGTGACGAACCACCAGCTTGCGGCCACCGAAATGACCAATGGCATAGCCCAGGTTATCGCCCAGCGCTGCTGCAGCCCATGCCGTCAGACCTACCAGCCAGATGTTGAGCTGACCCTGTGTGGCGAGAAACGCAGCCGCGACCAGAAACGTCTCGCCTGGCAACGGCAGGCCTATCGACTCCGCAAATAACACACCGAATAGCGCGCCGTAACCGTACTGCAGAATATAGGGGTGGGCGGTGGCCAGCAGACTATTCATTGACCGCCATGGTCGTCGTCACCATAAGCCAACCCATCCACCTTGCCGCTGAACACCAGATATTGATAGCCGTTGTAAAACAGCATAATCGGTATCAGTGGCAGGATGCCAACCAGCATGAACAATTGCGTGCCGGGGGAAGCTGCCGATGCACTCCAGGTCAACGCAGGCATGACCGCATACGGATACAGACTCGCAACCAGACCCACAAACGACGCCACGAACAGCAGCAACGTGCCCAGAAATGGCCAGTATTCGTGCCGTTTAAGGTAAGCCCAGATGGTGAGCAGCGCTGCGAATACAGCGACACCTCCGGCTAGCGCATAGGGCAGTGCTCCATTGCCGGTCCAACGCGCCGCGATATGCGCGTTGTGCAGCGGCGTCAACGCCAATACCAGTGCGCCGGTCGCCAAGGCTCCCAGCAGTAGCCAGAAGCCACGCTGATAAGCGCGATCCTGCATCTCGCCCGTGGACTTTAGTATTAACCAGCCTGCGCCCATCAAGGCATAACCGAGCACAACGCCCAGCGCAGTCAGCAACGTGAATGGCGTCAACCAGTGCCAGCCATGCTGCACATAGTTGCCGGCCTCGGTCGGCCAGCCTTGAATCAGGGCGCCCAGTATCATGCCCTGGCTAACCGCAGCGCCCAGGCTACCCAGACCAAAAGTAAAATTCCACAGCCATTTTCGCCCGCTGGCATGGCGGAATTCAAATGCTACGCCACGCATGATCAGCGCAAACAACATCACCATGACTGGAATATACAAGCCTTGCAGCAAGGCTGCGTAAACCGGCGGAAATGCGCCGAATAACACGCCGCCCAACAACACCAGCCAGGTTTCATTGGCATCCCATACACTGGACAGGCTTGCCATCATCAAGCCGCGCCGGTCTTCATCGCAAGCGACCAGAGACAGAATACCTACCCCGAGATCGAATCCGTCCAGCACCACATACAGCAGCAGAGACAGCCCCGCTACGCCGATCCAGAATGCCACCAGGAAAGTTTGCATATCCATACAGCATTTGTCCTTGAATGATTAAACCGTGTTGCCATGCGCAGCGTGTTCAGATACGCCGATCCTGCCAGGCATGTGGCGGCGCCTTTGGCGGCTCCAGCGTCAAATCGGGGCCTTTGCGTAACCAGCGCCGGGCAAAAATAAAGAACGCAATTGCCAACACGATGTACAACAACGAATAGCCGGCTATGCTGAACATGACGCTGGACGCAGGTAATTTCGAGGCCCCCTCGCTGGTGCGCAATATCCCGTAGATCAACCAGGGCTGACGCCCGACCTCGCGCACGATCCAGCCCATTTCCACCGCCACGTAGCCCATCGGCACCGCCCACAACCAGCCTTTGAGCAGCCATGGCCGCTGCTGCCAGTCCTGTTCCCGCCAACCGTGACGCCACGCCTGCCACAGACTCATGGCCATCAACGCAAAAAAGTAAAAACCGATCGCCACCATCAAACGGAAACTGTAAAACAACAGCGGCAACGCGGGTGGCCGATCCTGCGGCGCAATATCGAGCAGGCCTTTTACCTGACCGTCCCAGCTATGGGTGGCCAGCACACTCAATACATTGGGGACTTCCAGTGTCCAATCGTTACCGCCCTTTTCCGCATCGGGCCAGGCAACGACTGCCCAGGGCGCGCCCTGCCCAAGCGAATTGGTATGCCAGTGTCCTTCGATTGCCGCACCCTTGGCTGGCTGATACTGGAATACGGATTGCCCGGAACCGTCACCCAAGAATATTTGCAGCGGGGTAATCAGCACCGCTGCCAATACCGCCATTTTCAGGCTTTTCATGAAAAACGCAGGATTACGGTTTTTCAGCACATACCAGGCGGACACGCCGCCGACCACGAAACAACCCACTTCCAGCGCGGCCACCCACATGTGGCTCACGCCCCAAATCATGTCCGGATTGAACATGGCGGCCCAGAAGTCGGTCACCACAAAATGGCCGTTCACAACCGTCCCGCCTGCCGGGGTTTGCATCCAGGAATTCGCCATGACGATCCACAGCGCCGACAAACTGGCGCCCACCGCCACCATCAGCGTTGCAAAGAAATGCACGGCCCGTGGCACGCGCTTCCAGCCCAGCAGCATGATGCCGAGGAAGCCTGCCTCCAGCATGAACGCCATGGCGCCTTCGAAGCCCAGCACCGCGCCGAAAAAGTCGCCGGCAAAGCGTGAGAATTCCGCCCAGTTGGTTCCAAATTCGAATTCCAGCGGCAGGCCGGTAACGACCCCTACACCGAAATTCAGCACAAATAATTTTGCCCAGAAACGCGCATGTCGATAGTAGTCAACGTCGCCCGTCTTGAGCCAGAGCGCCTCGATTACAACCAGAAAGAACGACAACCCGATGGTGAGTACCGGCCACAGAATATGAAACAGCGCGGTCAAGGCGAATTGGGCACGAGACAGATCGGTAACGAGCGTGGCTGACATGAGTGATTGCATTAGCAAATTAGGATGTACTTAATAATAATTCATCGACTGACTTGCAAACCTTAAGTTCAATCCGCAAGCCAATTACATTTGGCTTATATCCCCCAAGCCCGGGCATGACCCGGGACATATCCCCCGCACTTACTTCCAACGAATCCACAACATTACAATAAATCAACTGCCTGTAAATATGGCATGCGACATGCGTCGTATCGCTTGGGCAATTATCTGAACAAAACAATCGCAACAGGAGGTTCCCATCATGAACAAGCGAATCATGCCATCCGCAAAATTCACATTACCCATCATGTTATCCATGTCGCTCATATCCGGTACCAGCTATACAGCGCTATCCATGACTCACCCAAATCTGCGCATTGAAATTAAAAATACACCGAAAATAGCGGTTGGGCCAATCCCGAGATGGAACACGCGGCGGCATCATCCGACACACATCCTCAAGCAGAGCAGGGGGTGAAGGAGGTACAGAAATCCGGTTTCGACATGAACAGACCATCCATCATCGGACGTGGTTATCACAGCGAAGAACATCCGCTCGGCTTCTACACTCGCGGCGATCACATCAAAACCCGGGGTGGCATCGACGCCTTCTTCTGGGTACCCGGCCACGGCCCGCTAGCCGTGGCCTGGAAGGCGCTGCGGTGGCAGGTGGCATCAGCGCCCTGGTCGCCACACTGATGAGTCTGGGCATGCCCAAACACAGCGCGATCAAATACGAGACCTTGCTCAAGGCAGACAAATATCTGGTCATCGCTCATGGCAGCGTCGAGGAAGTGGATAACGCCCGGGAAATCCTGCAGCGTGCGAATGCGCTGGAAACCAAACAGTTAGCCGCCTGATTTACACTTGCTTCGGTCAGAACCGACAGTTTGAGTAGTGTCGATCGGCATGAACATCGCGAGGGCGGCTAATAGACAGCGCCGCCCTTGATCTGGCAGAAAACCCGTTGCACCTCAATAAAATACCATGGCATGATGCGCGTCAGTATTGTTGGCTATTAGCCCGGACGCATATATTCGGTTAATCACTGTTATGTCCCGAAAAGAATGGATGAGATAGCAGAAATCCTGAGCGAAGCTAAAGCGTTGGCGAGAAAATATCGCAAGCTCACTGGTAAGCCGCTCGGCATTACCGGCGAGATCGCCGAATTCTCAGCCGCACAGATTCTTGGCTTGGAGTTAGCGATAGCCAGGCAGTCCGGCTATGATGCAATACGGCGAGAAAACGGGCGGGAAACAAAAATACAAATTAAAGGCAGGTGTATCCCTATCAACGCAAAACCGGGGCAACGTCTTGGCAGCATCCAGCTTGATAAAGAATGGGACACCGTACTCTTGGTGCTAATGGACGAAGACCTAACAGTATTAAGCATATATGAAGCCACGAGGCCTGCAATTGAACACGCATTGCTCGCGCCAGGCTCGAAAGCGCGCAATGAACGTGGTGCTTTACCCGTAAGCAAATTCAAGGCTATAGGGTATGAAGTCTGGAAACGTTAAGTCGTCGCAATCAATGTGTTCAAGATCGTTCGCTGTCGCTCACTGCGGCACACTCCTTACATGCCCTTATCCACCGTAGCTAAATCAGTTAAAGGGGAGATATAACCATGGCGCTTGAAATAATCGGTACAGGCTTCGGACGCACCGGCACATTGTCTGTATACACCGCGCTTCAGCAATTGGGTTTTCCGTGCTATCACATGTTCGAGGTGCTGGAAAACAAGGACAACAAATCGCATCTGGATTTTTGGCGCAAGGTCGCCAACACTGCGCCGGGCACGCAGCATGACTGGACGCAGGTATTTTCAAAATATACCGCCGCGGTGGACAACCCGGCGTGTTGTGTATGGCGGGAACTGCTGGTCGCCTATCCCGATGCCAAGGTATTGCTGACTGTACACCCGCGTGGCGCCGAAGCCTGGTATGAAAGCACGATGGACACCATTTATTTCACGGAGAAAATGTGGCAGTTCAAGGTACTGGAATTAGCTACGCCGTTCGGGCGAAAGTTTGGCGACATGTCCCGCAAGCTGATCTGGCAGCGCGCGCACAAGGGCACCATGGAGGATCGCGACCAGGCCATCGCTCACTACCATCAACACATCGCTGATGTAAAAGCAGCGGTTTCCCCGGATCGGCTGCTGATATTTTCCGCCGACCAGGGCTGGCAGCCGCTTTGCACGTTTCTGGAAGTTCCGGCGCCCGAATCAGAATTTCCCAACGTCAACGATCGTGCAGCCATTAAAAAAGCATTGAATGGCATGACGCGTGGCGCCTATGTCATTCTAGGTGCAGGTGCGGCAGCCGTGGCTGGTTTGATTTATGGTGCGATGCATTTCTTCGCCTAAAAATAAAGGCATGGCGAACCATCAGGGGCTCGCCCTACTCACCTGGACTGGTCGCGTACGGTGCTGTGCCAGCCTATTAACTCAAAGGCAATCATTTTTCGAGGAAGCAGGAGGCCAGGCGAAGTGAACAAAAACATTTTTGTGGCTGGCGCGGGAGGAGCTATCGGCCGCAGGCTGTGCCCGTTACTGATTCAGGATGGCTGGGTGGTGACTGGCACAACTCGCTCGGTTGAGAAAGCGGCGGCGCTACGCGCCATGGGCGTAACGCCGGTGATTGTAGACGTATTCGACGAGCAGGCACTGCTCGACATTGTTTGCTCGGCACAGCCAGCGGTTGTGATGCACCAATTGACTGACCTGCCGCCTGCGCTCGACCCTGCGAAAATGCCCGAAGCGCGAATCCGCAACGCGCGTCTTCGTGAAATCGGTACGCGCCATCTGGTTGCCGCTGCCGTCGCTGCGGGAGCCCGCAGGATGGTCGCCCAAAGCCTTGCCTTTGTTTATGCGCCCGGCCCGCTACCCTACCGCGAGGATGCGCCGCTGGATCTGAATGACCCTGATGCGGGATTATCAGCCCGTGCCGTTGCCAGTCTCGAACAGCAGATGCTCGGTGCGCCATTCGAGGGGATTGTGCTTCGTTACGGCAAGCTCTATGGCCCAGGGACCGGCTTCGATAAGCCATCTGCTGGCGGGCCATTGCACGTGGATGACGCTGCCGATGCTGCACGCCGTGCAGTCACAAGCGGCCATGCAGGGATTTACAATATCGCGGAGGAGGATGGCACCGTTGCCATCGCCAAAGCCGTGGCCGGACTGGGCTGGCGGCCAGGATTCCGCTATGACGGAAACAATCGTTGATCGAGCACGATACCGGCGGCAGAGCGCTGCCTGGTATCTGCGCTTTAGTAAACCTGCCGGTCCATGATCTACTAGCAATCATTAATTCATTGCACATCAATCAATTGCGATGGCACTATATGTTGGATATTGAAATTTCAAGTCAGCAAGCCGCATGAGATTTGCTACTGTCCGATACCGTTAGCGTATCCATCACCTGTCAATTGGGGGATCAACATGAAAACCGGATCGTTGATATTTGCGCTTGTTTCCAGCCTTGCCTCGCTTGCGCCGCGCCTGAAAATGGCTGGCATGAAGGGGCGTTCCGTGATGGCGCATACGGGCGGGGACAATCATGCCGATCACCCTGCCCCACTGGGCGGAGGCGGTGCTCGCGTGGCCTGCGGCATAGTACTTTAAGATACACATTTTTTTGACGGGCAATCCATTGCACCATCTTGCCTGTCTGCACTTTGAACGGAGTTCCAATGACGACAGCACAGGATACCTGCCCCAATTGCACCCACTTGCGTCAACAGTTGTCTGAACATGAACAGACGATCGAGGCGTTGCGCCATCAGATGGACAAATTATCCCGGCATGACGCACTGACTGGTGTACTCAATCGGCGCAGCCTGTCCGAGATGCTTGATGCCGAATTGCAACGTGCATTGCGAACCGGCCACCCTTTTAGCTTCGCCATCATGGACATCGATCATTTCACTGCAGCGAATGACCAGCATGGCCGGCAGGCAGGGGATGCCGTATTGAAAACGGTAGCCGATACCGCAATCAAGCTGCTCAGGACGGTGGACCGTTTTGGCCGCCTGGACAATGATCAGTTCGGCATCGTATTGCCGGCCACATGGCTGGATCATGGCTTGATAGCAATGGAGCGGTTAACCAAAGCCGTGGCGGAGTGCAACTGGGCAGCCATCGCGCCAGGCATGACGGTGACCTTTTCAGCGGGCATCACCACCAATGCGCCAAAAGATACCGTCGAAGTGATCATCAAACGCGCAGAAAAAGCCCTCGCTCAGGCAAAACAGGAGGGCGGAAATCGCACCGCACAAATGGAAGAAGCGCTACCGGATTTCCCGTCAATGGATTAACGGTAAGCGCAGAGCAACCCTGATTCATCCGGAAACGCGGTCTCCATGGCTAGTCCTGCGCACCGCCTGTGCTTCTTGATTTTTGTTGAGCCTTTGATCGTGGGGATGTCTAGCGATGGGTCTTGCCGGCTCACTTGGGAATCTCCAGCCGCCGTACCGGTTGCGGTTGATAGCGCCCCGTTTTCAGGTCGTTGTGCAGTTCTTCAAGATGGCGTTGCGCGCGACTATCGAAGCGCTTGACGCTGATTCGATCTACGCCCGCCGCCCCCTTGTTGCGCCGCACCAGCTGCCATCACTTCCGGCCGGTATACCTTGTCCATCAGGCTGAACCATTTGCCTCCTTGGACGCCGTTATCCAGCGCCGCCAACATGCGCCCCGTCCACACTGCGGCTTCGACCCATGCCCGGTTTTGGGTGGGGATGTCTGTATCTTGTTTAGTCGTTTCCAGCACTGCCGATACTCCTGCTCGCCGTTCGCTTTCAGTGCCCTGGTCCGGCTTTTGCGCATCTACCTTCCTGCCTCGCTTCCCTGTGCACGGGTTATGTTGTCCCGCGCTTCACCATGTCCGGTGCCAGATGCTTTAGGACGCTGTTTGTGTTCTCCGTTTGCCGCCTGGTTTCCCGGCGGTGCCACATTGTCGATCCTACGGACCGGTCGTTCATCTCCGGTTGCTCTCCACCTCGCCTCACAGCGACGCAGTTACCTTTGATTGCGGAGGCATGGCTTTCTCCGGCACGGATTTCCACCGTGCTGTTCATGCGCCTTCGCACGCGCACGCGCAATGCGCTTCGCTTATTTATGTTGTTGATCTGGCATGAACAAAACACGGGTTGGTATCGATGGAGACGGAATGTGGCGGATAGCGCGGGAGCCCGGGATTTTGGGTCAACGGGTTAACCGTTCATTTTTCTACTGTTGAGTTTTCATACTGATCCCATGGCACTTCAGAGACTTGGTACTCGCCTTGTGCTTTAGCCCAGGCATGCACATCTGAAAAATATGCATCGTCATCATCCGCTAAATTATTTCCATCAGATGCTGCGACTATTTCCCGGGAAGGTTTAATTGGGAATCGCCAGTAAATTTTCTCAACTACTGTGCCTGTGGTTTTGAAAATATGGGATATCAGATTATTCTCTAAAATGATGGAATAACGGAATCGCTTTAATGGTTCGGATTCTATCAAGACAACGAAATGATTGTTACCCTCCAGCTTAAAGCAAGTTACCCGTGTCTCTGCTCCGCTATCATTGAAGTACCCTGTTATGAAATCCGTTATCGCACTCTTCGCCTTATTAAGCCGTCTTTTCTTGTGAAAGATGTACAGGATATACGAAAGCAGGAGAAGGACATCAGCAGCAACTATGTATAAAGCCAGGGAATCCAAATTAATTGTCAATGTAAGCATGAAGCATCCTCATGATTATCAATTTAACTTTTTACCGTTTGCCGGAATAGTGTAACGCTTGCACCCTGATTAATTCCCTCCCGGACTCCATCAAGATCATATTACCATTAAAGCCTATGCCAGCTTTCCATTTACCTGGCTGACCGTCAGTTGATTGCCGCATCCAAGCACCCCATACCAAGGCTTGCCACTTATCCCGCTTCGTTGACCAGCCGCCACGCCACCGATTCTCCCGCCCTGAGCGGCACCAGCATTGTCTCGCCCAGGGGTAGCGCATCGGGCACCACCCAGATTTCACGTTTCAGCGTGATGCGCTCGCTGTTACGCGGCAAACCGTAAAAATCCGCCCCGAAATGGCTGGCAAAGGCTTCCAGCTTGTCCAGCGCGCCGGCTGCTTCAAACGCTTCGGCATAGAGTTCGATGGCGGCATGCGCAGTGTAGATACCGGCGCAGCCGCAGGCGGTTTCCTTTGCGCCTACCGGATGCGGTGCGCTGTCGGTACCCAGAAAGAATTTTGCGCTGCCGCTGGCGGCGGCGGTAATCAGTGCCTGGCGATGCGCTTCCCGCTTCAACACCGGCAAGCAGTAGTAATGCGGGCGCATGCCGCCCTGGAACAGGGCGTTGCGGTTGTACAGCAGATGGTGTGCAGTAATGGTAGCCGCCACGTGGGCGGGTGCGGCGTTTACAAACTCGACGCCTTGTTTTGTCGTGAGATGTTCGAGCACGATTTTCAGCGCGGGAAATTTTTTTCGCAACGGGATAAGATGACGCTCGATGAATACGGCCTCGCGATCGAAGATGTCCACCGCCGGATCGGTGACTTCGCCATGCAGTAATAACGGTACACCGTGCTGCTCCATCGCGGCAAATACCGCGTCACAATTGGCCAGATCGGTCACGCCTATATCCGAGTTGGTCGTCGCCCCGGCCGGATAGTATTTCACCGCGTGCACAAATCCACTGGTCTTGGCACGCGCAATCTCACCGGGATCGGTGTTGTTAGTGAGATACAGTGTCATCAGCGGCTGGAAATCCGACCCGGCAGGCAAGGCTGCCAGGATGCGCTCGCGATAGGCGTGTGCATTTTCTACCGTGCGCACCGGCGGCTTGAGATTGGGCATGACGATGGCGCGGGCAAAGCGCCGTGCCGTATCGGGCAGGACCGACTGCATGTCGGCACCATCACGCAAATGCAGGTGCCAGTCGTCTGGGCGAGTAAGGGTAATCTGATTCATGGATTGCTTTCTTCCTTCATTTGCAAAGCCAGCTCGTAGGCGGCATTTTTCTTCAGGCCAGTCAGCTTGGCAGCCAGCTGTGCCGCCTGTTTCACCGGCAATTCTTTCAGCAGTACCGTGAGCGTATCGCGCAGACGCAACATGTTTTCATCCATACCGGCCTCGGGTGCCCCTTCCACGAGCAGCACGAATTCGCCTTTCTGGCGGTTGGTGTCTGCTTCCAGCCACGCCTGCGCCTCGCCTAGCGGCAAACTGTGGATGGACTCAAACAGCTTGGTCAGCTCGCGTGCCAAAGTGACGCGCCGCTCGCCACCCAGAGTTTCGGCCAGATCCGCGACACAGTCGAGGATACGATGCGGGGCTTCATAGAACACCAGCACATAAGGCAGCCGGGAAAGGTCGCTCAGTGCCTGGCGCCGTGCGGACGATTTGGCGGGCAAAAATCCGTAAAACAGCCAGTGCGGCGCCACCACCCCGGCCGCCGATAGCGCACAGATCACGGCACTTGCACCCGGCACCGGCACTACGGCTATTCCCGCCGCATGCGCCGCAGCCACCAGCAATGTACCGGGATCGCTGATCGCCGGGGTACCGGCATCGGTCACCAGCGCCACATTCTTGCCGCCCTGCATGTCTGTTATCAGACGCGCGCTGATCTGCTGCTCATTGTGCTCGTGCAACGCCACAAAACGTGCCTGGATGCCCAGCCGGGTAAGCAACTGGCCGCTGTGGCGGGTGTCTTCGGCCGCGACCAGATCAACCGAGCGCAACACCTCCAGCGCACGCTGGGTAATATCACCCAGATTACCAATGGGCGTTGCCACCACATATAATGTCCCGCATGTATGCATGTTTACCGCCGCTGACGAATCCTGCTATTGTCGCCGCCCCAGCCAGCCGGAGCAAATCCTGATGCCGACCGGTGCAGTGGCGGAGCAGGCCGCCGCAGCGTATCTGGTCAAACGCGGGCTGCAACTGGTGGAAAAAAACTATCGCTGCCGCTTTGGTGAAATCGATTTGATCATGCGCGCCGGCACAACGCTGGTATTTGTCGAGGTGCGCAGCCGCAGCTCACGCGCATTTGGCGGCGCAGGCGCCAGTATCGATGCCCACAAGCAACGCAAACTGATCGCCGCAGCACAGCATTATCTGGCCCAACTTGGAAAACCGCCGCCGTGCCGGTTTGACGCCCTGCTGTTTGAAGGCGACGAAATCGAATGGATACCAAATGCCTTCGGTGCATAGTGCATGGCGTGTGTCATAATTTAATCTATGGATCTAATCGCACGTATATCTGAACACTTTGGCGACAGCGCGCGCCTCAAAATGGATGCCATGGACACGCTGGCAGTGCCCATCGCGCTGGCCGTGGAACACATGAGCGAATGCCTGCTGGCGGACGGCAAAATCCTGTCCTGCGGCAATGGCGGCTCGGCCGCCGACGCGCAGCATTTTTCTTCGGAGCTGGTCAACCGCTTCGAGATCGAACGACCCGGCCTGGCCGCGATTGCGCTGTCCACCGACACATCGATCCTGACCTCGATCGCCAACGACTACGATTTCAGTCTGGTATTCGCCAAACAGGTGACTGCTCTGGGTCGCGAGGGTGACATATTGCTGGCGATTTCCACCAGCGGCAATTCGCGCAATGTGATTGAAGCGATCCGCGCTGCCCATGCCCGCGACATGCGCGTGATCGCATTGACCGGCAATGGTGGCGGCCAGATTGACGAACTTCTGCGCGACGATGACGTCCATATCTGCGTACCGGCCACTTCCACGGCACGAATTCAGGAAGTTCACCTGCTCACCATCCACTGTCTGTGCGATGGGATTGATTGTCTAATTCTAGGAGTCGAATAATGCGTACTACATTGATTGTTGCCGCACTCGGTTTGGCGCTATTGCAATTACAGGGATGCGTACCACTAGTTGCAACCGGCGTCGGCGCAGGCGCGTTGATGGCGGCAGACCGACGCAGTTCGGCCGCCTACATCGAGGATCAGGAAATCGAGCTGCGCGCGGGTAACCGCATCGGCGCGGCCTTCCCCAAAAATACACATGTCAATGTCACCAGTTTCAATCACGATGTATTGATCACCGGCGAAGTGCCGAGCGCCGAAGCGCAGCAGAAAATCACCGATATCGCCCAAGGTGTGGGCAATGTACGCAAGGTATACAACCAGACCGTGGTGGGCCCGGTGTCGCTGTTCTCCTCGCGCAGCAACGACGCCTACATCACGACCAAGGTCAAAGCGCGCTTTCTCGACGCCAAACGTTTCCAGGTCAACTACGTCAAAGTGGTCACCGAAGACGGCGTGGTGTACCTGATGGGCCTGGTCACTCAACAAGAAGCAGATGACGCCGCACAACTCGCCAGCACCACCAGCGGGGTGAAGAAAGTGGTCAAAATGTTCCAGATCGTTCAGTAAACGCGTTGAAATCCACCTACCCGTTGCCTGATTTCGAGGCCAGCATTGCCACGCTGCAAACGCTGCCCGACCTGCTGGCTCGCCTGCCGCGCCCGCTGGTGTTCACCAACGGCTGCTTCGATATCCTGCACCGCGGACACGTCACCTATCTGGCGCAAGCGCGTGCGCTGGGTGCGGCGCTGATCGTCGGGGTCAATTCGGATGACTCGGTACGACGCCAGAACAAGGGTGCGGATCGCCCCATCAATTGTCTGGAGGACCGCATGGCGGTACTGGCAGCACTCGGCTCGGTCGACGGCGTGATCGGCTTCGACGACGATACCCCGCTGGCTCTCATCCAGTTGATTCATCCCGACGTTCTGGTCAAAGGCGGCGACTGGCCGGTGGAGGCCATGGTCGGTGGCTGCGAAGTACTCGACTGGGGCGGGCAGGTACATTCCATCCCGTTCCTGCACACCACTTCCACCACAGCAACTTTGACGCGTATCCGGGGACTGGTTTGAAATACAAAGACCTGCGCGATTTTATGGCGCAACTGGAAAAAATCGGCGAACTGAAACGCATCGGTGCCACCGTCAGCCCCCATCTCGAAATGACGGAAATCTGCGACCGGGTACTCAAAGCCGCAGGGCCGGCCATCCTGTTCGAGCACCCTGCCGGTCATACCATGCCGGTGCTCGGCAACCTGTTCGGTACGCCACGACGGGTCGCATTGGGCATGGGCGAAGACTCGGTCGAGGCGTTGCGAGAGGTCGGCAAGCTGTTGGCTTTCCTGAAAGAACCGGAACCGCCCAAAGGTCTGAAAGACGCGTGGGACAAATTGCCGGTGTTCAAGCAGGTGCTCAACATGGCCCCCAGGGAAGTGAGCAGCGCGCCCTGTCAGGATATTGTGTGGGAAGGCACCGACGTGGACTTGGCCAAACTACCTATTCAAACCTGCTGGCCCGGTGACGCAGGTCCGCTCATCACCTGGGGTTTGACTGTTACCCGCGGACCGCACAAAAAACGCCAGAATCTGGGTATCTACCGCCAGCAGGTCATCGCGCCCAACAAGGTCATCATGCGCTGGCTGGCGCATCGCGGCGGCGCGCTGGATTTCCGCGAGTTCCAGCTGGCACATCCGGGTAAACCGTTTCCTGTCGCCGTCGCGTTGGGCGCCGACCCGGCTACCATTCTCGGCGCAGTCACGCCGGTGCCGGATTCGCTCTCCGAGTACCAGTTCGCCGGGTTGCTGCGCGGTGCAAAAACTGAAGTAGTGAAATGCCTCGGCAGCGATCTGCAGGTGCCCGCCAGCGCCGAGATCGTGCTGGAAGGCGTCATTCACCCTGGCGAAATGGCGCAGGAAGGCCCGTTCGGCGACCACACCGGTTATTACAACGAGGTGGACAGCTTTCCGGTGTTTACCATTGAGCGCATCACCCTGCGCCACGACCCGATCTATCACAGCACCTACACCGGCAAACCGCCCGACGAACCCGCAGTGCTGGGCGTGGCACTCAATGAAGTATTCGTGCCGCTACTGCAAAAACAGTTCAGCGAAATCGCCGATTTCTACCTGCCGCCGGAAGGCTGCTCCTACCGGCTGGCGGTGGTCAGCATCAAAAAAAGCTATCCCGGCCACGCCAAGCGCGTGATGTTCGGGGTCTGGAGTTTTCTGCGCCAGTTCATGTACACCAAGTTCATCGTGGTGGTGGACGACGACATCAACATCCGCGACTGGAAAGAGGTGATCTGGGCAATCACCACGCGCATGGACCCGGTACGCGATACGCTGCTGGTGGAAAACACCCCGATCGACTACCTTGATTTCGCCAGCCCGGTGTCCGGCCTGGGCGGCAAGATGGGCATGGATGCAACCAACAAATGGCCGGGCGAGACGGCGCGTGAATGGGGTACCCCCATAGTCATGGATGCCGACGTGAAACAGCGCGTGGATGCGATGTGGGACGAATTCGGCCTGGGTAAAGCCTGAGCAGGGAATGACCAGCGCCACACGGACATTACACCCATATACACCGCCCGGCTCCACGTCTATCATATCCTGTCAGTACCCTGACAAACTTCAGCGCTATATAACGATTATCATCAGGAGTCATTCATGAAACGCTTTCTGCTTACCGCAATCATCGCCCTCGCGGCCAGCCCTGCGCTTGCAGCCGACGTTGGCGTCTCGGTCAGTATTGGTCAACCCGGTTTTTATGGGCAGATCAATATCGGCAACAACTACCCGCGCCCTCAGCTGATTTATGCGGAACCTATCGTGATCGAGCGTCATCATCGCGCTCCGCCGCCGATTTATCTGCGCGTACCGCCCGGCCATGCCAAACACTGGCGTAAACACTGCCATGAATACAATGCATGCGGGCGGCCGGTGTATTTCGTGCAGGACGGCTGGTACAACAATGTGTATGCACCGCGCTACCGCGAGGATCATGGGGATAGAGGCGGGGAGCACCGTTATGAAAACCGTGGTGACCGTGACCACCGGGGCTATGACAACGAACGAGGCCGTGGAAAAGAGCATGGCCGCGGTCACGACAAAGGGCACGGGGAAGGTCATGGCAACGGACACCATGACGACTGAGTCCCGGCGACCCGGCAGCTAACCCAAGGAACAACGTCCCGGAATAATTATCGCCGGGGCGTTGTTTCGGGCGATGGCAGAATCCGCAATCTAGCGGCCGCCGTAGACCCATTCCAGCAAGGCATCCTGCGCCGCACCGCCTGCCGCCGCATTCGGGTCGTTGATATCGAACACCACCACAAAACGCTTGCCGGTCTTGTCGAACACGTAACCGGCAATGGTTTTGACTCCTTCCAGCGTGCCGGTCTTGATGTGCGCGTGGCCCGCCAGCGGAGTGTCTTTGCAGCGCGATTTCATGGTGCCGTCCACTGCGGCGATGGGCAGCGCGGATTCAAGCTCGGCAAACACCGGACTGTCGTAGGCGGCCAGTAATAATCGCGCCATGCTATGCGGACTGATGCGTTCGATGCGCGACAGGCCGGAGCCGTTTTCAAGCACCAATTCCGGGAAATCCAGGCCTTTGCCGGCCAGCCAGCTGCGCACCGCATCGGCGGATTTTTGCGGATTACCGGGAGCGCCGCCGGTCACTGCGCCCAGGCTCAGAAACAGGCTGCGCGCCATGACGTTGTTGCTGAATTTATTCAGGCTGCGCACCACCTCCGCCAGCGGCGTGGAATCGAACACCATCAGCTGCTGCGCATTGGCCGGCACCTGACCCACGCGCCAGTTGCCGGTAAAGCGCCCTCCCAATTCCTGCCACAACATACGGAATGCATCCGCCACCGCTACGCTGGCATCGCCCAGATTGAAAGCGGTGCTTTTCTCGCCGCAGGCTAGCGCATAATTGCCGTTCAGCACCAGACGGCTATTGCCGTTGTCGGGCAACCACTGGATATCGATACGATCGCGCCATTCGCCACAGGGCGCATTATCGAGCTGCAGTTTGTTGACCAGACGCATGCCCGGCGGCAACGGATCGGCGTATGCGACCACACTGTCCGCCGTTGGGGTGAGTCGCAGCATCGTGCTGTTGAAATTCACCATCAGCGCGGCCGGGATCGCATTGTAGGCGCGTCCCGGCTCACCATCGAAGCGCGCCGGGTCGGCACCGGGCAAGCTGAAATAACTTTGATCCAGCACCAGATCGCCGCGAATCTCGCGCACGCCCCGGCTACGCAACTCGCGCAATAGCAGCCAGAAGCGCTCCAGGGTGAGCTGCGGATCGCCATTGCCCTTGATGTACAGATTACCGGTAAGCACGCCATCAACCAGGCTGCCATCGGTATAGATTTCGGTTTTCCAGGTATAGGCCGGACCGAGTAATTCGAGCGCGGCATAACTGGTCACCAGCTTCATGGTGGACGCGGGATTGAATGACAGCGTGTCATCATGCTGCAGCAGCGGCGCATGCTTGCCCACTTCCCAAACGACGATACCGACATGGCTGACCGGGATATTGGCTTGACGCAGGGCCGCCTGCACCGATTGCGGCAACGCCTGATTACCCGCCCAGGCGGTGCTCCATACCAGCAATAGAACCAGTATCTGCAGGGGTTGAAGAATCGCGCGCATCGGCATCCTGTTCTGTGCGGTGTGAGCGCTTTTATTCACTTGCATTGCAATGGCACAGCGTGGATTGGGGCATGCGCGCCGTCGGGCGCCGGCCAAGATTACCCAACACCAGGGCAACCATGACGATCAGCGCACCGGCCAATTCTGCGATGCTCAGGCGATGGCCCTGAAACCAGCCGATGATCAGTGCCGTTACCGGCACAAAATTGATAAACAGCACCCCGCTGGCACCGACCCGTTTGATCCCCATGTTCCACGCCAGCACCGCCACCACACCGGCGAACATGATCAGATAAATCAATTCACCCGTGAGACCGGCCAACATAGGCAATGAAGGTGCATGCGCCACGCCGACCAGGGTAGCGATCAGCGTAATACCAGCGATGCTGGGCACCGCCATCAGGCAACTCAGCGCGGTGTAGCGCAACGGCGACCAGCCGGGAAAATCCTGCGCCCCGATTGTGTAAATGACCCAGCACAGCGCGCCGGCCAGAATCGACAAATCCGCCATTGCCTCACCACCCTGCGTGAGCGCAGCCAAATGGCCCTTGGTAATGACCAGCGCCACCCCGCTTAAAGCCAGCGCGATGGCTGCGATATTCCCCGGCGTGGGTCGTACGCCGCGCCACACTGCATTCACCAGTACGCCCAGTAACGGCATCAGCGCCAGAATGATGGCGCCATGTTCCGGTTGCGAACGCGACAAACCCAAAAACGCCAGAATACTGAATCCGGCAAACCCTGCGGTACCATAAGCCCACAGCGCCAGGGTGCGTGATTCGAAACGCAACACGGCACGCCCCTCGATCGCCGCCAGCAGCGCCACAAACAATAACGCGCCGCTACCATAGCGAACCAGCGTCAGCCAATAGGCATCCAGCGTTACCAGGGCTGCCTTGGCCACCGGGAACATCCCGCCCCACAATACGGCGGCCAGCAACAAGGCCAGCATGCCGCTCATCAATCCGGGCTTGCGCGTTTGAGTCACAGGGTCACCTGATTCAATCGGAAGTTACAAAAGAAAGATCAATTAACGCAATTATTGATCCCACATCACATCGGCTTTTGCGGCCACCGCTGCTTCCAATAGTTTGACCAGCGGCAACGCGCGATGCGACAAACTTACCTCAGGCTCATCGCCGTTGTCCGCGCCGGCCAAGTCGGATTGCGGCGCGCTGGTCGCCACGCCCGTCTGCAGCTTTTGCAAGGCAGCAGGCACATCCGCCGCCAGTATGGCGCCCGGCACGGTGGCGCTATGCCCCATCAATTTGAGCATGTTGAGCGCCGCATCACCAAACATGGTGATGTCTGCATAAGCGTCGGTACGAAAGGTAATGAGCATCTTGATTTCCTTGAAGTTGAATAGCGCGGGACAGACCCATTATATCCCTGGGTCCGCCGGTAAATGAGGTTAACCAACCGGTGCCGGCTGCGTGATTATTTCCCATGCCGTGAGCTTCTGCACCTGACTCAACGCAGCATGCGCAGGGCTGGTAGAAGGCAGTCGCTGATAGTGCAGCCGGGCCGCTGCACCAAGACCGAGCAACACATGTTTACGATAACAGGCTTCGGCTTTTGCACCATTGAAAAAAACATGCGTGATATTTGGATGTACCCGATGGAACGACGCGAAATCATTGGCGATGATGGAAGTATCGTCAATAGCGGAATCCAGACTGCCCTCCCGTGTGCACGACTTCAGCACATCCCATAGCGCGATGCCGTTGGCTTTCAGCACCTGCAATCGGGCAGCATACGGCAAGTGCGGGCCTGCGCCCACCAGCTCACCCAATATCGGCCAGAACGCATTGCGTGGATGCGCGTAATACTGCTGCGCCTGCAATGACAGCTTGCCGGGCATGCTGCCCAGAATCAGTACGCGCGCCCGGACGTCGGCAATAGGAGAGAAACTATGGAGCTGGTGCATGGCAACACGAATGGACAATTGAGTTGAGAGTGCGTAGTGCGCGATGAGTTCGCAGATTTTCCGCTATAGCCTGCGGATTCCATTAAATTCTCCCACCGATGCAACGACTTTCTCGGCTGGCGTGGCCGCAGCGGAGGTCTGTTTGTCGGCCTCATCGGTCATTCGCTCTATCTTGCACGGGGAATCAGGATTACCGGAGCGAATGGCCGCTTCTTAAAACTCGGCAGGCCTCCTACCCAGAAGTGATCTCCGCTCTTAGATCATCAGCTGTCCGCTTGTTTGCCAATTCCAGCTTTCAATATCATCAAAATACTTGCTGCAGAGTGGAAGAGTCCAATCCCATGCCACCACCAACATTCCCAAGCGCGTCATTCCAATTTCGAATAGAAAGAAGAACTAAGGCGGCGGAAATGAGCCAACGACGACATAGAATAAGGTCAGGTGTCGAAGACGTAGCCAACGTTTTATCGCTTTATTGTTTTTATTCGAAATTGAAATAGATTCACCTACTTATCGCCAGCAGGGCCAACCCGAAGCATATCACCGCAATGCCCGCCAGCCGCATGCGCCAGTGGGCACGTTCGCGGAACAGGGAGATGGACAGGATGCCGGCAATGACAATGCCCGCGTTGGTAAACGTCACCACCACGGCGGCGGGCAGATCGCGCATGGCGTGGATCACCAGGGCGTAGGCCAGGCCGATGCTGGCGCCCGCAATCAGCAGGTAGGGCAGCCGGGGCGCGCGTTGCGGCCGCCAGATGCCATGCTTGATGCGCATCTGCAGGGTCAGCGCGACGAACGAGGCGGTGTAGCCGACGGTCACGAAGCCGACCAGGCTGCCGAAGGTGGGCAGGTAAGCCGTCGCCGCCTTGTCGCTCAGGGAATAGATGCTGGTCGCCAGGGCTGCGGTCAGCGCCAGCGGCAAGGCGGCGAAACCGTCCTTGCGCCACGCGGTAGCGGCCAGCAACAGCAAGCCAACGACACTGACCCCCATCGCACCCCAGGCAGGCACGCCCAGCGACTCGCCGAAAAACAGCACGCCCCACAAGCCGATCAGCAGCGGCGAACTGCGCACGATGGGATACACCAGCGCCACCGGCGCGTGTTCGTAGGCGCGGTTGAGGGTCAGGAAATACAGCACGTTGGCGCTGGCCGACACCAGCAGGAAACCCACCAGCTCCAGGCTCCAGCGCGCCTCGCTCGCCAGCGCGAGCAGCCCCCACAGGCCGAGCGTCGCGCAATGGGCCGCCAGCGCCCACCATAGCATCCGGGTTTGGGTGCCCTGGTGCCGGACCAGCAGGTTCCACGCCACATGCATCGCCACCGAGCCGGCAATGGCCAGATACGCCTGTTCGGGCACCGCGTTTACTCCGTCAGGATATCGCGGGGATCATGCACGGACGCTCCGTCGCGGGCAACGAAAACCTGAGGCGGCAAGGTGTGGCGATTGTCTTTCAGCCACGCGTCGAGTTCGTGCCCGATATGGGTCAGCCAGGCGCGTTGCGGCCGCACCGCCGCGATGGCCGCCAGCGCCAGGTTCACGTCGTTGTGGCTTTTCGAGGGGGTGGCACGGGGCGGGTAGGAACAGTCGATGACCAATGCCGAAGGCTGCCAGTCGCGCAGGAAGGCCTCGGTTTTGGGCGGCAGCCCGGCGGTGTCGGTGAGGTAGGCGATCCGGCTGTCGCCGGATTCGATGCAGTAACCCAGCGTGACTTTCGAGTGGATCAGCGGCACCGGCGTGACGCTCATCGGCCCCACGTGAAAGGCCTCGAACTTGCGTACCGGCCTGAAATCCAGCAGGCCCGGATTCTTGTAAAGGTCGGCGCAGCCTTCCGAATCCGGCGGGCAATAGACGGGGATGCGCTTTCCCACCCCCCAGCGCAGGTGAAACAAGCCCTGCACGTGGTCGGGATGGAAATGGGTCAGCAATACCGGGGGGAGATCGCCCGCCGAAAAACGCTCAGCGAGGTCAGTCAGGCCGGCGTCGATCAGCAGCCGCGCATCCCCTGCCTCGATCAGCACGGATGCGGGACGACGGCGCATTTGAGGATGGGCGCGCGCCTCGGTGCAAACCGCACATTCACAGCCATACAGCGGCGGCGCGCTGGTGGAACCGGTGCCGAGAAAGCTCAGGCGCATCTCAGACCCTCCCCCCGCCCGGCGCGCTTGCCGGTCAGCAGCTGGACGAAGCGTTCGCCAGCCTGGTGCAATTCCCCGTCGTTGTCGATGCGTTCCACCTGCCCGTCGGGACGCATGAAACAGCTGGCGCGTTCCAGCCGCCCGGCGATCTCGGCTTCCGTTTCTCGGCCGCGGGCGCGCAGTCTCGCGGCCAGCACCTCGGGCGAAACAGTGACCATGAGCGCATGCAGCGCCGGGTAGCGACGCTGTGCTTCCGGCAGATACTCGCGCGAACCGTTCATCACCACATTGCAGCCCTTGGCCAGCCACAGGTTGATTTCGCGGCCGATGCCGTAGCGCAGGCCGTGACTACGCCAGTACATGGCGAACAGGCCAACGCGCAGACGCACCTCGAATTCGGTTTCGCTCAGGGCGACGTGGTTTTCGCCTTGCAGTTCCACCGGCCGCGTGATGTAACGGTGCGCGAAGACCACGCCGGGGTCGCCGGCAAGGCGCTCGCGACCGTAGCGCATCAGGCTGTCCTTGCCGCTGCCGGAGGCGCCGATGACATAGAACAGCGTGCCCTCAACCATGGTCGAAGCGCGCCTCGAATACCGGTTTACCGGCCGAGAACACGCTGCTCGCCTGGGCCAGTCCGTTGACGTCGGAGACCGCCACCAGATCGGCGCGTTTGCCGACGGCAATCTCGCCGCGATCCGTCAATCCCGCAGCGCGGGCCGGGTTGATGCTGACCAGCCGCACCGCATCGGCCAGCGTGATTGCCGCCAGTTCCGGCAAGCGGAACACCGCCACGATCAGTGCCGCCGGGTGATAGTCGGCGCACAGGCAGTCGGCCACGCCGGCCTTCACCGCATCGAGCGCCCGCACGGCGCCGGACTGGCTCTTGCCGCGCAGGATGTTGGGTGCGCCGAACACCGTGCTCATGCCGCGTTCGCGGGCGGCGCGGGCGGATTCCAGGTTGATGGGGAATTCCGAGATGCCTACGCCCAGCGCGTGCAGGGTCTCGACCTTTTCCGGCGTGTCGTCGTCGTGGCTGGCGACGCGGATGCCCTGCGCCTGCGCCGCGTCGATCAAGCGGCGGATGCGCGCCATCGCGCCTTCCGCCTGCGCGAGCTTGTTTTCCATCAGGATGTCCAGCTCGGCTTCCGACTTTTTGTAGGTGCGCGCCAGATAATCGCGAAAGGCGGCGATGTCCCTGAACTGCCCCTGGCCGGGGGAATGATCCATCACCGACAGCAGGTGCATCTCGCCGGCGGCCATCAGCTCAAGCAGGATGTCGGGCGCGCTCGGGTCGGTCACTTCGTAGCGGCAGTGCACGCGGTTGTCAACGAGGCCGTGCGGGTTCCAGGCGTGGACCGCGCGCGCCACCGCAGCGGCGAAGGCGTTGTTGCGCACGCCGAGTTCCTCGTTGGCGAAAGAGAGCGCATGGAACACCGTGGTGACGCCGGCGGCGGCATTGCGCTTGTCGGCCTGGGCGCAGGCGAAGTCGAGCGGAAAATGCACGTTGGGGCGCGGCTCGACCTCCTTTTCCAGGGCGTCGCAATGCAGGTCGATCATGCCGGGGATCAGCGTCTTGCCGGAGAGATCGACGACTGGCGCGCCGTGGCCTGATTCGGGGTTGATGGCGGCGATGACGCCGTCCTCGATCAGCACGGCGGCGTCTTCGAGCACGGCGTCGGGCAGCACCACGCGGGCGCCGGTCAGATACAGCGGGTTCATGCGTATTCCTTGAGAAGGGCTTCGACCGCGGGCGGCGGGGCCAGTTCGACGACCTGGTCGGCCAGCCGGCGGGTGGTTTCGGGATGGTGAAAGATGGCGAGCATCGCCGTGCCTTCGGCCTTGAGTCCTTCGATCAGGCGGATGACGCATTCGGCCGTGGCCGGGTCGAGGCTGGCCGTCGGCTCGTCGAGCAGCAGCAGGCGCGGCCTGGCAATGAAGCCGCGGGCGAGGTTCACCCGCTGCCGCTCGCCGCCGGAAAAAGTGGCCGGCGAGACGCTCCACAGGCGCTCCGGCAGATTCATGGCAGACAACAGATCGGCCGCACGCTGCCTGGCTTCCGCGCGCGGGGCGCCCAGGCCGAACAGCGGCTGCGCGACCACGTCGAGCGTCGGCTGGCGCGGCAGACAATGCAGGAACTGGGTGACGAAGCCGATTTCGCGACGCCGCAATTCGAGAATCTGGTGCGCACTGGCCAGCGCCAGATCAAGCTCGTGGCCCATCGCATCGCGATAGAGAATGCGGCCGGCACTCGGCAGATAGGTGCGGTAGATGCCCTTCAGCACCGACGACTTGCCGGCGCCGGTGGGGCCGATCAGCGCGGTGAGCTCGCCTTCGCGCGCCGTGAAGCTGACGTTGTGCGCGGACGGGATCAGCTTGTTCTGCTCGTGCAACTCGAAGTGCTTGCCGTAGCCTTCAACCTGGAGAATCGGTGGGGTCATGTTGCGTTCCTCACAAGGCGGACGCCACCAGCCGCTGGGTATAGGCGTGCTGGGGGTCTTCGAGTATTTGATCGGTCAGCCCCGCCTCGATGACGCGGCCGTATTTCATGACGATGGCGCGGCCGGTCAGCAGGCGGATCACGCCGAGGTCGTGGGTGACGACGACCATCGCGGTCTTCAGCTCCTGCTGGATTTCCAGGATCAGATCCAGAATCCGCGCCTGCACCGAAAGATCGAGCCCGGTGGTCACCTCGTCGAGAAACAGCAGCGGCGGCTGGGTGGCGAGCGCCTTGGCGATCTGCACGCGTTGCTGCATGCCGCCGGAGAAGTGCTTCGGCAGGTCGTCGACGCGGGAGAGCAGCACCTCGGTGCGCGCCAGCAAGGCCTTGGCCCGTTCGCGGATGGCGCCGTAGTCCATCAGGTCGCTCATCAGCAGGCGCTCGGCGATGTTGCCGCCGGCGCTGATGTTGAAATTGAGGCCCAGATTCGGGTTCTGGTAGACCATGCCGAAGCGGTGATTGCGCAGCCAGCGCTGCCGCGCGGCGTTGAGGGCGAACAGCTCGTGCTGCGTGTCGCCGTCGAAAAAGATCGCTTCGCCGCCGGTGGGCGCCTGATCGAAATACAGGGCCTTCACCACGGTCGATTTGCCGCTGCCCGATTCGCCCATGACGCCCAGGATCTCGCCCTCGAACAGGTCGAAGGACACGTCATGGATGGCGACAATGCTGCCGCAATGCGGGCAAAGATTGGTGTCGGCCTCCGGGCCGGTGGAGTCGACGCAGCGCGGGCAGCCCGGGCCGTAGCTTTTGCTCAAGCCCCGGACTTCGAGAATCTTGTTCATGCCGTTGCCTCCCCGGTCTTGCGGAGCAACTGCGTGTCGCACCAGTCGCTGTCCGAGCACTGATATGTCTTGCTGCCCGCATCGCCGACGAACTCGTCGAGAAAGGAATCCGTGCAACCGCAGCGGGCGCAGGCGCGGCGCTGCCCCGCCGGGTCGCGGAAATCCTCGACCCGGAACGGCACGTCGGAAAAGGCCAGCGGCTCCGCCCGCGTGTGCGGCGGCACGGCGTAAATCTTCTTCTCGCGCCCGGCGCCGAACAGCACCAGAGCCGCCGAATCGTTGAGTTTGGGCACATCCCAGCGCGGAATCGGCGACGGGTCGATGACGTAATGGCCATTGATGCGCGTCGGATAGCGGTGCGAGATGGTGATCTCGTCGAACTGGACGATGTCCTCGTACAGCTTCACCAGCAGGCGCGAATAGTCGGCCTCGCCGTGCATGGTCTTGCGCTTGTCCTCGGACGGCTCGACCACCACCAGCGGGTCGGGATAAGGCACCTGCAGGACGAGGATCTGCGTCGATGTCAGCGGCTGCTCCGGGATGCGGTGGCGCGACTGGATCAGGGTGCTCTCCGCCGTTTTCGTGGTGGTGGCGATGCCGGGACAGGTCATCTCGATGAACTGGCGCAGATTGACCGCGTTGACCGAGTCGTCGGAGCCCTGGTCGATGACCTTGAGCACCTCGCCGGGGCCGATCAGCGCCAGCGTCAGTTGCAGGCCGCCGGTGCCGAAGCCGCGCCCCATGGGCATTTCGCGCGAGGCGTAGGGCACCTGATAGCCGGGGATGGCGATCGCCTTGAGGACGGCGCGGCGGATTTCCTTCTTGGCGTATTCGTCGAGGAAGCCGAAGTTGTAGGCGTTGCCGCGGGTGGTGTGGGGCATGGCATTCATGCGGGCTCCCCCGACTTCTGCTGTGTGGTGCGCAGCCGGTCCAGATCGGACTGGAAGGTGACGTAGTGCGGCATTTTGTAATGCGAGGCGAAGCCCATGGAATCGACGCCGTCGACGTGCAGCAGCACGAACTCCGGATCTTCGGACGGGTTTTCCGGGCCGTCCTGCATGCCCTTCTGCAGCGCGCGATCGAGAATGGCCATGGAAATCGCCTTGACCTCGTTGTGGCCGAAACAGGCGCCGTAGCCGACGGTGAACATGGGCTTGCCGCCGGGCTCAATGGCCGCGTACATCGCCACCACCTCGCACTCGGTGATCAGCACCTCGCCGGCTTCGGTGAGTTCGCCGGTCACCGGATGCGGCAGCAGCACCGGCAGATAGCCGACCCGCAGTTCCGCCACCGTGGGGTGCACGTCGCCGTAGCCGCGCATGTTGGAATAGGCGATGGCCAGCAGCGAGCCGGTTTCCGCCCGCGCCAGGGTGGACAGCGCCGCCGAACGCGGCACCGGAAACACCAGCGGTTCGCGGGTGATATCAAACGCTGCCGGTTCTCCCCTCTCCCCCTGGGAGAGGGGCTGGGGGTGAGGGAGCGGCGGCAGCAGGCCTTCCGCGCGCAGGGCATCGAGCACCTTGGGAAAGCTGTCGGGCAACTGCGCCTCGGGGCAGCTTTCCAGCCAGTCGCGGGCCACCGCGCGGAAGGCCTCCGGCGATTCGTCCATCAGCTCCAGGCGCAGCAGGCGCAGGGCGTAGTCCGGCGTCGGCCCCAGCATCTGGCCGCCGGGAATATCCTTGAAGGCGGACGAGATGCGGCGGATCAGGCGCATGCGCGAGGTGTCGAGCGGCGGCGTGGCGGACAGGCGCGGCCGGGTGGAGCGCCAGGCGCGCAGCGCGAACGCGGCTTCCAGCGTGTCGCCGAGGCTCTGCTTGATGGCGAGCGCGGCGAATTGCGGGTGATACACCCCGCCTTCGGAAACGACACGATCCACCAGATGGCGCAGCTGATGCAGGATGGCGTCGATGGCGAGCGGCGCGGCGGCGGGATTGTCCAGCCCTTCCTCGGTGCGCAGATATTCGGTGACGGCGGCGGCGCCGGCGATGGCGCGGCCGCCGCCCTTGATGGCAACGTAACTCATGTCAATGGGTTCCCTGTAATTGTCGCGCGCGTGGTGCGCGGCAAGGCGACAATGCGTGTCGCATCGGTAAGCAGCATGTCGACGCCGAGCGGAAAACCGGCGCTCCAGTCCGCGCGACAGAGCAGCCAGTCGGGATGCAGACCGTCCAGGCGCAGTTCACGCCGGCCGTCGATGCCAAGACCATCAATTCCAGGCCCGGCGAGTTCCAGGGCCAGCGGGCCGCTGCCGACGGCCGCCACCTCGATCAGCAGGGTCGCGCCGGATTCCGGGCTTTCCAGCGTGCCCAGCGCCGGCTGGAAATCGGGCGCCCGGCGGCCGTCGGCGACGACATAGCGGGCGGTCTCCGTCGTGCCCCGCCGGGCCTGGAGCAGGGACCAGTCCGCGGCGCCGAGCCGTGCGTGGGGGTCGGCGAGCGTGGTCTCCCCGTCCATCAGGGTGGCCAGCACGGCGCGTTGCGCGGCGGTGCCCGCGAGCCAGTCCGTCAGATCGCGCACCGTGCCCGGCCGCGAAAACGCCTCGACCAGTTCGCGGAATACGCGCTGCTGGGCATCGGCCTGCCAGATGCATTCACGCTTCATCGTCGTCCTCCCCGGCGTTGCCCAGCAGGGCGAAATCGACCCGGGTGGCGGCGAGCATCGCGCGGCGGCGTCGGTCTTCCTCGTCGCGCCGCGCGGCGCCGGATTGCACCTGGCCGGATACCGTTTCCCACCCCGGCAGCCGGGCTGCGAGCACGGCGTCAAGGATCGCCAGCGAGCGGGCGAGCGCCGCGTCGTCGGCCATGACCTGCGCGCCGCCCTCGGCCCTGCGTCCATCCGCCAGCGTCAGTTCAAGGCTGCACGTGGACAGCGGAAATTCGCCCAGGTAATAGGGTTCATGCAAGGCGCCGTCGGCAAGCTGAAGCAGGCCCAGCCCCGCCTGCGGCAGGCGGGTGAGCCGGACTTCGCAGCCGGCCGCCAGCCGCTCGGCCAGCGCGTGCAAGTCGGGGGCGGGATGGGCGGTGAGCGCCCGGATCCAGTCTGTGCGTTCCAGCTTCATCAACCCAGTCTCCTGCGCAACCACGCCGAGGCGTAATCGATGATTAAAATAGTAGCCAGGATGACCAGAATCAGAGCAGATGACTGTCCGTAGTTGAAAAGATGCAAGGTATCGATAAGCGCAAGACCAATGCCGCCAGCACCCACCATACCGAGCACGGAGGCCATGCGCACGTTACGGTCCAGGATGTAGAGGGTGTAGCCTAGGGCCTCGCGCAGAATGGATGGCCAGCCGGCATACATGACGAGCTGCGGGAAATTGGCGCCAGTGGCTGCCACACCCTCACAAATGCCTTGGTCTACTCGCTCCAGGCTTTCGGCGAAAAACTTGCCGAGAAAACCGGCCGTATGCACGCCAAGCGCCAGCGCGCCGGGCAACGGCCCCAGCCCGAGAGTGGCAACAAAAATCAGAGCCAGCAGCAAATCCGGCATGGCGCGCATGAAATTCAGTATTTCGCGGGCGATGCGATAAGCCACCGGATTCGGCGTGAAATTGCGCGCCGCGAGCGGCGCCAGTAGGAACGCAACTAGCAGCGCGAACACCGTTCCCCAAAGTGCTGTGGCCAGGGTGATACCCATCAGAGACAGATATCTAGACAAGTTAGTGAAGTCAGGCTGCCCGTAACGGCCGAAATACTCGGCCATGTCCTCAACGCCATAGGCAAGGTTCTCGAAGGAAATATCCAGATCCCATATGATCAGCCAGAGGACGACCAGCGTCGCGGCTACCCAGACCGGCATCGGGTTGCGCGGCCTTGGCGGGAGCGCCTGTGCTGGTGGACGAGCGGATTTCAGGTCATGGACGTTCATCTCCGGCTCCCATAAATGATGCGGCTGCGTAAACGGTCGGACGCACGATCAAGGGCCGTGACCACCAGATAGATGGACAATGCGATCAGCAGCAGCCGGTCATACTGGAACAAGCGCATGGACATCACCAGGTCGTAGCCGATACCACCGGCGCCGACCAAGCCCAGGATGGCGGCCGCGCGCAGGTTGTGATCCAGGATGTACATCACCGTGCCGACGAAGTCAGGCAAAGCCTGGGGCAGCATGGCGAACACGCGCACCTGCAACCAGCCCGCGCCGTGTGCCCGAACGCCTTCCACGGCCTTGTGGTCCACGACCTCAATGGATTCCGCGAAGAACTTGCCCATGAAACCGATCGTCACAAAAGCCAGCGCCATCACTCCGGGCAGCGGACCCAGACCCACTGCCGAGACGAATACCAATGCCCACACCAGTTCCGGCAGGGCGCGCATCAGGCTGAGCAGATCCCTGACCAGCCGATAAACCAGCACATGTGGCGTCGCATTGCGCGCGGCAAGCACACCCAAAGGCAGGCTGACAAGCATCGCAATCATGGTCGCGAGGAAAGTCATCTCGATCGTTTCGAGCATCTTGTCGAGTAACTGGGGGAGATAGCTCCAGTCCGGTTTGACAAACAAATGCCCGGCGAAGGCGAGCATCTTTTCCAACGCGTCGAGGAAACGGATGGAATCCACATCCACCAACGGCGCCGTCAGCCACATCGCGACCAGCACCGCACATAGCGACGCGACGGCCGGCAACGGTGGCAGGCCGTTAGGCGTAGGCCAGCGCCATGTCGAGACTATTATCATCTTCGATGCCTTCCCGTTGGTAGATGGTGCGCAGCACGGGCTGCGTCATTTGTTCGGGGCTACCGTCGAAAACAATCTTCCCGCTGTTCATGCCGATGATGCGATCGGCAAAACGCTTGGCCAGGTCCACCTGATGCAGGTTGACCACGACCGTGATGCCGTCGCGGTCGCAGATTTCCCGCAGCAGCGTCATGATCTCCTCGCTCGATACCGGATCGAGGCTGGCAACCGGCTCGTCGGCCAGAATGACCTTGGGCCGCTGCGCCAGTGCCCGCGCAATGCCGACGCGTTGCTGCTGCCCGCCGGAAAGTTTGTCGGCCCGGCTCCATGCCTTGTCAGTGAGCCCGACGCGCGCCAGCACTTCTCTGGCGATATCCATGTCTTCGTTGCGGAACAGATAGAACACGCTACCGGCCCAGGAGCGATGAGCCAGTCGACCGGTCAGGACGTTGGTTGCCACCGACAGCCGCTCGACCAGATTGAACTGCTGAAACACCATGGCGACGCGCGAGCGCACCTTGCGCAAATTTGCCTTTCCAAGCATTTCTCCGGCAATACAAACGCTGCCCACGGTAGGCGTTTCCAGGCCATTCATCAGCCGGAGCAAGGTGGATTTTCCGGCGCCGCTCGGCCCGAGAATGATGGTGAAACTGCCGGGCGCAATGTCCGCACTGACGCCTTTTAGCGCCTCGAAGCCATTCGGAAAACGCTTTGATACAGACTGGATCGAAATATTGGACATGACCATCTCCTCTGAATCGGGCGGGCAACAGGCGTTACCCACCCTTTACGGGTTACTTGAGCATTTGCTCTTTTTTCAGGCCGAGTTCTTTCACCATGTCGCGGATCGGCTGATAATCCGCCGGTGTCACAGCGTCGTAGCGAACGATGTTCCCGTAGCCGCTAACCTTGATTTCCTTATGCGCATTGAGGATCGCGTCCCGAATTTTCTTTTTCAGGCTGTCAGGCAAGTCGCGGCGGTAGGTGAGAGGTGAACCGGGCAATTCCGGCGACTCCATGAGAACGCGATTGCTTTCTTTCGTGATAAGTCCTTTTGAAAGCATCAACGGGTAAGTAATATCGTTGTCTGCGGCAATGTCCACTGTTTTGTTCTTGACCGCCATCTCGGCGGCGTCGTGGGACCCGGTCCAGGTGAACTTGCCAAAGAACTGCTCGGGCATCATTCCGGTCATTTTTTTCACCAAATAAGTCGGCATCAATCCACCGGAAGTCGAGGCTGGATCAACAAAAGCCGCGCTCTTCCCCTTCAAATCCATGAGGCTTTTCGCGGGAGAATCACCAGGTACCACAAAATAAGATTTGTAGGTCGATTTCCCGTTTGGCATGACACCTACGGCGAAGGCTTCTGCCCCCGCTTCCTGTTCAGCCAAGTAGTAGGACAATGGCCCGAACCACGCAATGTCGAGACGCTTCTTCTTCATCGCCTCAATCACGCCGGAGTAATCCGTGGCGGTATACACTTTCACTTTCTGTCCCAGTTTCTTCTCCAGGTAGGCGCGCATCGGCTCGAACTTCTGAATCATTTCTTCGTTGTTTTCAGCTGGAATGAGGCCCATGATGATGTCCTTGGCCAGGGCCTGTGCGCTGACTGCAGTCAAGACAGCAGCAGCGATGCTGGCGGAAATCAGTTTCTTCATATACATTTGAGATGCTCCTTCAGGGTTGGGATGACGTTGCAAAGTCAGGGATTGATGCGCAGTTGGATCCGGTCGGCGCGAAACCGGGTCAGGGCGTATTCGAGCGGGGTTCCATCCCGTTCGTCTACATTGACGCTTTTGACCCGTAGCACGGGCTGGTTCTGAGGCATGCTAAGCAGCGAAGCATCGTCGCCTTGCGGGAGCGCCCCACTGACCAAACTTTCGATCCGCCTAAGTTTCAATCCGTAGCGGACGAACAGATGTTCATGCAGCGACCCCCCGTGGTATTCGTTCAGCAATTCTGGGAAGCCCTGCTGTGGCAGGAAGTGGGAAATCACGCAGATGGGTCGATCGTCGGCGAGGCGTAGGGATTCGATCCAGACCACCGGGTCGTTTTCGGTCAGGCGCAGGCGGGTGGCAACGCCTCCCCGTGCAGGGATGATCAGTTTGCGCAAAGTACGACTGCTTGCGGTTCTGCCGAGCGATTCGAAGGTCTCGGTAAAGCGCGTACTGCTGCCCAGTACGTAGTCGGCGGGCGCATCCAGCACGAAAGTGCCTTTGCCGTGGCGACGCTCCAGCAGACCAGCGGCCATCAAATCTTCAACGGCGCGTCGGATCGTGTGGCGATTGACGCCGAAACGCTCCGCCAGTTCGTTTTCCGAAGGCAGACACGCCCCCGGCGCCAGGAACGAAGCGATTTCTTCCTTGAGCAGTTTGGCGATCTGGCTATAGATCGCCTCGCCGCCGTTTCGTTGCAGAGCTACAAGACTCATCTAGACATCCCTACATTAAGTTGATGGGATTCTAGCCACTCAATGTGACAGGATTGTGAAACGCGGATGTTTGCGCCAGCCTGAGGGAGCAGAAATTAAGGGTGGCTCTAACATGCCCCGCCCGAGTGTGACCATCCGCTTCGCCTTACTCGGCAAGATGGATGATCAGGCGTGCCAGTTGGGGGAAGGAGGCGTTGTCGCTTGGTACTGATCGGAAATGGTCGGCTTGATGACGGCAAAGGTCTTGATGACCATGGCAAGATAGAGAGCGCCCAAGCCATCATCGTCCCCATCGGGAATAGGAGAGCGAACATTGACGCGCATGCACCACCACACCTGCTAGGCGCGCAATCTGAGGAGCCATCCAGAGATCATCGCCGTCTGCAATTGTGTAGGTTTGTCCGACGCCTGCCCACCCACCTCGGCTGGTCATCTGCCGCTTGCACGGTCAGGGCAGGCATCGAACAAACCTACACAAAATCGGTCATATGAACCGCATAACCAATCCATTATTAACGCGGCTGCCACTCCTGATAGGTCAGCACGTCCTCGTTATCCTGCAACCAGGAAACGTCATGCGAACACCAGATATGCATGGCTGGCTGTGCGCCCGGGTCTTCATCCAGCGTCGCCACGCGCAGGATAACGTGAGCTTGGGCGGGCCATTCCGCCAGGATGTGGGTGCCGCAGACTGAACAAAAATAACGTTGTTTCCCCGGCGACGACTCGAAGGAGCTTAGTTTTTCCTTGCCTTGCAACCACCGGAAATGCGAGCGATTGACACCAGCACTGGGGGCATACGCAACTGCATGGGCCTTGCGGCAAGTGTGACAGTGGCAATGAACAATCGGCATATCGAGTTGTTCGGCCTCGTATACCACCGCGCCGCATAAACAAGCTCCCCTCATCACTGCCTCCGATCGCAATTCATCCATAGAAGGATGCCCGCATTCAAGCAACCCTGTTTCAGGCTATCCAAATAAGCAGCAATGTGTGTGGTGATGGTTTTTTAGTTCTCGACCTCAACAACATGAGCCTGAATCTTGCCATCTATCCGGCCGTGCCCGAACCGTGCGGCAATCGCGTTTTCGGCAGCCTGCGTTGCCCGATCGAGAAAAGCACTGTTACGCATTTCGATTTCATTGCGGAGGGGCGTACCCTGGCAGTATGCCAGCGCGGCGATGCTTGCGGAATCCGCGATGCTTCTTGCCGCAATTGTTTCGAACAATGGCGCAGAAATGAAACCGCTATTCCGCAGATCCTGCCGGATGATTTCGATGTCGTAATAACCATGCGGTGTGCGCGCCATGAAATGCGGAGGGTCTTCGGGAAAAATCGCTTCGAGCGCACAAGATACCGCATGCGCGAATTCGTTTTCCTCGATTCGATCCCATACGTTGAACAGCAGCACACCACCTGGCTTTAAAACCCGGCGAATTTCTGCAAAAGCCTGTGACTTGTCGGGGAAAAACATGACCCCGAATTGACAGGCCACCGCGTCGAATGAGTTTGCTTCAAAAGGGAGTTGCATGACGTCGGCCTGCCGCCATTCGACTGGGCGGACAGTGCCTATCCCGGATGCCATGTCCAGCATGGGCTGATTCAGATCGGTGGCTACAATCGCCACCTCATCCGGCAATAGCGCTACAAGTTGACGGGTGAGTACGCCGGTCCCTGCCGCAACCTCCAGAACCCGGGCCGGTTTTCGTGCAGCCAGCCGCTTCGCCAGTCCTTCCGCGTACTGCTCGAAAATGAGCGGTGCCAGATATTTTTCGTAAAGCGCAGGAATTGAACCCGCGAAGAGTTTGTCTGATTGAGCGATACTCATCCCGGTTCCTTTGCAATGTCTAATAACTATGCAATTCTCCGACCCGTCCCGCACGAACGGATAGTGGCCATGATACGCGTCTTGTGCGTGGCGCATCTCCCCACAACGGAGCCAGTTCCTTCTCCAGGACATCGACCGGATCGATGCCGTGTGCAGCGATATAGCGGCCGGTCGCCGACCAGCTGCGCAGATAACCGAGCAGCTCTGCCAGAGTCCATGCCGTTTCCATCATGAATTGTGGTGTTTGAATTGCGCTGAAAGGGAACGCCAGTGTCCGATAACCGCTTTCCACTTGCATACGTTCCGGCGGCCAGAACGGGCCCACCGTGTCCTGATAGAAGGCATTCGTGCAGTCATTGATTGTTTCACCTTCCACGCTGAACACGCCATAGGTCCAGACTGCCAGCACCCCGCCAGGTTTCAGAACCCGCCGTACCTCGACATAGAACGGGTCGAGGTCGAACCAATGCAAGGCCTGTGCCACGGTGATCAGGTCTGCCGAGGCATTGGCGAGACCGCTGGCCTCCGCCGCTGCAACACGATATTCGATTTGGGGATGAGCCCGCGCGACGGCAATCTGCGCCGTACTCGCATCCGTGGCGACAACCCGATTGAAGTGCGCAGCCAGATCACGTGCCGCCTGCCCGCTGCCCGTCGCGCAATCCCACGCGAGGCTCCTGTCCGGGGCAATTTGCGCCAGCCACGCGAACAGCGCTGCGGGATAGGTTGGACGGAAATCAGCGTAACTGGCTGCTACCGCGACGAAGTGATCGTTGAAGGTTTGAACCATATGGAATAGGGTCTCCTGACTTTGGTCAGGCCAGATTTTGAACAATGATGATGCAGAATGCGCCATCACGGATCAATCAAAAAATCTGTTATGTTCCGTTATAAGTGCGTATTGGGCTGCAAAATAACCAGTTCTGCCATTTAAAATACCGGAAATCGTGGGATTTGCTTACGATCGCACTATTTCTTCTTCGTATTTTTCTCTATTTCCGCCATTCTCTCGCGCCATTCATTGAGCTCCTTATCCTCTATCTCGAGCTGAATCGCCACGACCTCCAGTTCACTCAGCTTGTTGTCTTCCAGCCTGCGCGTGAGCTTGGTACGCATTCTTGACAACAGGCGCTCGGTTTCGTCCTTGGTCAATCGCTTGGCTTTTTCGAGGTATTGTTCATCAGGTGTTTTTCTCATTGCAATTCATCCTTGAATTTATGGAAAAAGACATTTTCATGCTACAACATTACCGGATTGCCTCGCTACCTCTTCCGGCGTCACACTCTTGGCGGATTTTCAATTCACGGTGGCACACTACTGGCCAGATGCAGGCATCGCGCCACTTCTGCCGCGATCAATTGATGCGCCAGTGCATTCGGATGCTTGCGATCCGCGCTCCATATACCGGGGTCGTGAGTGCTCGCCAGCTGCCAGCAATCCACACAGACGCAACGATATTGTTCGCTTAATTCCCGCACAACGCTATGCGTCTGTTCCAGGCGCGAGCAGGTTCGCGCGGCAAGCCGTGGAGGCAAAACGGAGGCGGGATTCAACAAGGTAAAGGAAATGACCGTCGCGCCTTGCAGTTTGAACGCGCCAAACAGTTTTTCCAGCGCGCTTCTGTATTGTGGCGGGGACCAGTGTGGCGACAGAACGTCATTTCCGCCGCACAGAATGCTGACCAAGTCCGGCCGCAGCGCCTCGGCTTCTGGATACTGGATACTGCCGGGTGAGGATGTCCTGAGCGGTATGACCGTGCTAGGCCAGATTGTCATAGCGCAGACCGGGATTAATCTGGCGCAATGTCCGGGCGAGACGATCTGGCCAGCGTAGCGCCTCGATACCGGCAACGCTATCGCCCATTCCCGCCGAAATGCTGTCCCCAAGCGCGACATAATGCTTCCAGCGCATGTCTGCTTACCTCACTTCAGGCGTTGCCTGATACTGGCGTACCTTGCGGCTGCGCAAACTGACAAGGTAATGATATGGCATGGCCAGCATGCCCCATGTCCATACCCGATTCTGATCATTGCCGGACAGTTCTCCGTGGGACTGGAATGGCAGCGCAGCCGCCATCACGCGTTAATCGAGCGTGGCAATATTTTTCAACTCAACGCGAACCACCGCAATGGAATTATTGGTTTTATGGAATCGCCAATAGCCAAATATCCCGGTTAAAACCCCACTCGGAATACAGGTGATGCCCACAACAGTAAACCATACCTCGTGCGAGAAATGGATGATCGATACGCCTGCAATAAGCAGTGCCACGCCTGAGCGCAGATACGACAGGAAAGTTCTCTCATTCGCCAATAGCGTACGATCAATTGCCAGCTGATCTCTCAAGATCAGCTCTGCTGCTTCAAAGCGTGAATATGGGCCGTGTGCCATCTTGCTCGGGACTCCTTGGTTTGGTAAAAATGAAAAGAATAAGCCCCCGAAACGGTGCAGGAAGCGCCGTGATATTGGGGGCTGGGAAGTATGTGCTGTAAGGCGCCATGGGCGGGCATTATAAACCCCGCTGTCGCCGCATGGGGCTATTCGGGCAATTCAGTACCGGCAAAGCCGCTGATTACCCGATCATATTTCAGAACCAGAACGAGGTATCTTTCAGCAAAAACTCGACATAGGACATGTAGTGCGAGCCGTCGCAGGAGAAGGTCAGGCTGATCATGCCATTGAATATATTGATCGAAGCCGTGCGCAGATAAATGGTTTGATCGGCAAAGCGCAAGGCGCGCATGGTGGCCAGAATCCGCTCGATATTGTGCTGCGGGATGGTCGCATCATGCGGGTAAGGACGGGACGGGAATATCAGGCAGATGTCCGGGTCGCTCAGTGCTTCATGATCCAGCATGCGATAGCGATAGGGGTCGTCTACGGTCCAGATAGTGGCCTGGCTGCTGGAAAAATGAATCTGGCACTGAAACACGCCGCGCATGGTCAGCAGTTCTTCGAGAATGGACAAGGCCTGTTCCAGATTGCCGTCCATGGGGCTGTCCACGCGGCATTGCTGAAATACCGTGCCGCGAATGGCCGGATCGCCTTTTACCTGCCGCCAGTAGCCTGGTTCTTCGTAGAGTTCCGAAGTGACCGGCAGATCGCGCAAATCGAAGTCGGCACCCAGGTAGCCCAGCATGTCCGAACCCGAGCGCACCACCTGCAGTGCCGTGAGCGAAGGCCGGTGCCCCATCATGCTGATATAGGCATCGGAAAGCAGGAAACCCCATGCCGGCACTGCTTCCTTCATGTACGGGCGCTGGGAACGGTCGCGCCCGAAATGCTCCCGCGCCAGTCCCGTCTGACTGACATTGTCGCAAATCTGGACGCCATCGGTGCCCAGACAATACAGGTAGGCACAATAGGGAACGCTGGAAAAGCTGCCGGCAAGAATTTCGTCCAGCCGCTCGCGATCTCCCCATGCCGAGGCGCATTGTTCGGCCAGATGCGCGAGCGGCTCACGCAGCTTTTTGGCCAATTCTTCCCGTTGCACATAAATACATTCTTTCCAGGAGCTTTTCATATATTCCGGTCAACATGATTGCGTGTAGTGAAGCAGTGTTGCAGTAACGCCAGCATCGTGAAGATACACCACCCGAATTTCAGATTGGATACGGCCCGCTGACAAATGGTTTCCGTATTTTCATTCCTGAAATTTTATCGAACCATGGATTGTTCGAGGTAATGTTTCAACACCATCGCGCTGTTGTGCTGCTCATCTTTTGCCGCAAAAACCAGGGTTACCTTGTCTTTCCGGGCCATCTGCCTTAACTGGTCAAGCAGTCCGGATTTTCCGGCCAGCTCAGCCTGATAACGCTGCTGGAATTCAGGCCATTTGGCCGGGTCATGCGCAAACCATTTACGCAGTTCGGTACTTGGAGCGATTTCCTTTAGCCATTCGTCCACCTGCGCATGCTGTTTATCCAGCCCTCGCGGCCACAGCCTTTCGATAAGCACACGCGCCCCATCCCCAGCATCCGGCGTTTCGTAAACACGCTTCAGACTGATCATTCTGCACACTCCCCTGAATCTTTTTCCAGCCCCTTGCGATATTTCCTGCTCAGATTTATAAAGCGCGGCGTCGGCCCGATATCTTCGTAAATCGGATCACCCTGATCATCTTGCGCAATGACTTTGGAGCCCTGGATATAAGGCATGGCACGTTCGAGTTCGTTTAATGCCGCAGTCAGCAATTCAGTAATAATCTCTGTTTGATTGCGGCGTGGATACATCTCTACCAAGGCCGCAATTTTTGCAGCATCCTGAAGCGGTAACCGGACCTGATATTCCTTCGCGGTCAGGTGACCGCTGGCCGAGCTTTCCCATACCTTCATCAAATCCGTAATATTCATGATTTCTTGTCGCTCCACTCTGTATTCATCCCTGTTGCGATCAATATAGCATCCGGATCGAGACACCAGGCCGGCAGGGACAACCCGCTTTCCACCCTGGCCGCATACCGAAAGATTGCAACGCCAGTGCATCTGTCACGCCTGTGTATGCCCGGCCAGCATTTTTACGAAATGCAAACCTGTCACCGTCATGCCCGTACCCTCATAAAAACGATGCGCCGCTTTTCTTTGCATGCCCGAATCCAGATGGAATTGCTGACAACCCGCCGCCAAGGCATATTCTTCGAGCCATGCGAGCAATTTTGCGCCATAGCCTTTCGAGCGATGTGCAGCGAGGGTGACGAGATCGTCGACATACAGAAAATGGCCCCAGGACAGGCTGTCACCCTCACGAAATCCGGCAACGGTCACCAGATCAGCGGAATGCTGCACAAAAGCCAGCCGATAACCGGCTTTTTCCTGACCGCGAACCCGGGTGATGAACTCATCCTCTACCAGGTGAGGGCGAAGCTCGCGCATTACCGGATAACACGCGGCGATCTCCATGTCTGTGACGGCAATACGTATATCCATGGCTATTTATCGCACTCCTCTAACCGAGCCAAACGATAGGCTCAAGTCATTCCGGTCTAAAATTTCGCACTGGCAACAATGCCTTTGAAAGCAAGGCAATCCTGAATTCTTTTTTTTTGAACAGCCGGGAGTTCGGCGACAGGAAAATAACGATACTCCGAATGCTCCTCGCTCAGCACAATCTGCGTACCCGGCAGTAATTCACACCGGAAAATAAACGCATGCGAGTTCACTACGGAATGGAAGTAAACACCGCTCAGATAGACGATCTCAACCTCACGTCCAAGCTCCTCCACGCATTCACGATACAGCGCTTCATGAATAGTCTCTCCCGGTTCGAGCGCTCCACCCGGCAAGCCCCAGCGTTTGTCGCCATATGTTTGCCTGAGTTGCAGTACATGACCCAGCTCGTTCGTGATGACGGCGTGCGAACTGAGACGAAATTGATCTTCAAATGACATCTTTCATTTCCCATCCATGCCTGATTATCGACACAGAGTCTTCCGCAAGCAGGTGACGGCTATATCGATTACTCTTTGACGGACATGAGTATTGCAACTTCATTTGCAGTTTGATTGCTTGATAGAGTCAACTCGTTGATCACCCGTTGCCGGTCCACGGACGAGCGATTCTGGCTCAGCTTGAACTTGGCCTGAATGTCGGTGATGTCGATTTCGAACCCGACAATCGCGTCGAGCATTTTCGCATGCCGGTCGCTGGAGAAATCGGGTTGCCACGGGCTGGCCATGGACGCTTCGCGGGTTTGGGTAAGTTGCTCGAGCAGCGTGGCGAAACTGGCCTTGTCTTCAATGATCCGCGCGATGCCCTGCACATGCACCGCCGCGAAATTCCAGGTCGGCACGCCGGGCGAGGCATACCACGAAGGCGAGACATAGGCATGCGGCCCGTGAAACACCGCCAGCACTGCGTGACCCGATGCAAAGTGCTGCCATTGCGGATTTGCTCGCGCCACGTGACCCAACAGCCTGCCATGCACGCCGGCCGTGGGTTCAAACAGGAATGGCAGATGCGTGACGAACGGCACGCCAGCGGGCGCTGTGACCAGCATGCCGAAGGGGTTATCCTGAATCAGCGCAGTAATGCGTGCCTGATCGGTTTCCTGAAAATGCCCGGGGATGTACATGGACTACCCACTCCTGCTTGCGGGAATACCGTATATGAAATTTACCGGGTCAATACCTTGAAGCAGGATTGACCCGGCACACGGCGCAACGGATCAGGTCGGGCGCGGCATCAAACCGTGCTCGCCTCTTTCCAGCCTGTCTTCCAGCTGGCCGACATGCGCACTTACCGAATTGCCCGACTGTTCAATGGCAGACAACACATCCCGATCAAGCTGATCCAGCCTGGTCAGCACCGCCGCCTTCGAAGCCGCATTCTGCTCGGTCTGCCGTTTCATTTCGCTTTCCATAAAGGCACGCAGTTCGGTAAAACGCGAAGTTTCTGCTTTTTCCGCCAGTTCCCGATTGGCCTGCATTTCGCGTGCCTGGCGCCGCGTATCCAAAAGCACCGAGGTCTGCAGATACACCACAAATACCAGAAAGAACGCCGTGAGCAGGATCAACACGCCCAGCATGATTAAACCCAGCGGCGCCTGAACCGTGGAAAACCCCAGCGAAAGCGTGGTGGGCGCCATGAACGCGCTCCAGTTGAGCGCGGAAAAAACCGCAATCAATCCCAGCACTACCAGCAAAAGCAATGTACGAATTTTCATTCTGGTTTCCCCCCATTATCGCTTGGGTCATGCCTGCATCGCCACGCCGGTGGATGCGCAGGCACCCCGATTATTATGCGTGGTTTGAGGCGAATTAGCGATACAGCACGATACGGTAATGCGCCTTTCCGCTTCGCAAGCGCTCGATTGCTTCATTGATATTGTCAAAGCTGAATTTCTCGATGACCGGTTTGACGTGATGGCGCTTGGCAAAATCCAGCATTTTGGCAATCGTCAAAGGACTTCCCACCGGGGAGCCGGATATCGAGCGCTGTGCCATGATGAGTGAAAACACATTGATATCGAGCGGCTCCAGCGTCGCGCCCACGAAATGCAAACGCCCGCGCGGCTTGAGCGTGCCGAGATAAAGATTCCAGTCCAGCTTCACATTCACCGTGGAAATGATCATGTCGAAACGGCCTGCCGCCACCTCGAGTTGTTTCGGATCGCGCGAATTCAGGGTGTGATGCGCACCCAGTTCCAGCGCTTCTTTCTCCTTGTCTGCGCTGCTGGTGAATGCAGTGACATCACAGCCCCATGCATTGAGAAATTGCAACGCCATATGCCCCAGGCCACCGATACCGATTACCGCCACCTTGTCGGTGGGTTTGATATCAAACTGGACCAGCGGATTAAACACCGTAATCCCGCCGCAAAATAGCGGGCCGGCAGATTCCAGATCGATGCCGTCGGGAATAGGCACCACGCTGTCAGCCGACGCACGTACCTTGTCGGCAAACCCGCCGTGATGCCCGACGATGGTGGCCTGTGCGGTAGCGCACAAATTGTGGTCGCCCATCTTGCAGGGCTCACACTCATTGCAGTAGCCGGCATGCCAGCCCAGCCCGACAATCTGCCCGGCCTTGAGGTGTTTCACGCCCTCGCCTACCTTGCCAATCGCCCCTACCACCTCATGCCCGGGGACCACCGGATACTGGGTAATGCCCCATTCGTTATCAATTACGCTCAGATCACTGTGACAGATGCCGCAGTACTGGATATCGATTTCAACTTCATGGGGCTTGAGCGGGCCCGGATCATATTCGAAGGGTTTGAGTTCGCCCTGGGGTTCAAATGCAGCAAACGCTTTGATCATGCTTGATCTCCTTTTCGTAAATGCGTATTCCAGGCCGACATCGACACCCGATGTGCCGATATTGCCCAGGTTGGAGTTCAATCAGTCGAAATGGTTGCCGGTTCCGGATCAACGCCGCTGGAACATACCGGCAGTAACGTTCCTATGTCCCGTATCCATAGGCAAGCCAGCTTGCGCATTCCGGCCCCAATTCGTGCACCGCGCGTGTTTCGTATTGAGCCGATTCCTCGGTAGTCAGCGTATCCATCCAGCGGCCATTCACGCCCTTGTTGATGAATACTTCCGCACCGCCATCCCAAAACGCACCGCCGAGCGGCACCGCTTTCACCGCATTTTTTTTCATCCAGTCGAATGAACAGTATTCGAGGATCGCGGGCCATTGCGTCTCGTCGATGGGAATATCGAGGAACAAGGCAATACGGCGCATTTCCGCCGGCATGTCGCGCTTGAGGTCATTGAAGTGGACGAACAGGATATTCGGCAGTTCGCGAATCGCCCACCAGCTGCGGACATTTTCCCAAAACGGCCAAAACGGATGTCCATCCCTGACCAGCCAGTCGTGCCAGTACTGGCGAATATCCGCTGGCGGCGGCTCAATCGGCGGCCCGATGCGGCCCGGCGTATCATTCAGCGCCTCATACCAGGCCTGATTGGCATTCACATGGTGGTTATACATGCTCCACAGGACATCGCGGCCATCGCGAGCGATGTAGATGTATTTCGCCTTGGGCGAATACACCAGCGCATCCAGCGGAAGATGCGTCTTGATCAATCTGCGGTGGGTCTGCGCCTCCACCTGCGGCAATTTCACTTGCTTGGGCGGTACACGCAGATCCAGCCAGGGCGACATTTCCGCCACCGCCAGATCAGGGTCGCCGTTGAACAGCATTTGCGCCACGATCTGCTGCATCCAGGTGGTGCCGGATTTGGCATAAGTGGCGATGATGATGTCGTCGCTCCGAAACTGAAAATCGTTCCAGATGGTCGAATCAAAATGGTGGCTGTGCAGTTCTCTGGACTTGACCGGCCAGGCAATATTGACAGACATGATTCACTCCCCTGTTAAACAAGTAATGGTGTCGCAACGTCTGCCGACCTCCCATTGCAATCGAGAGGTGCGCCCGGAAAACCAGCCTTCCCTTTTCACGCTTCCTGTTATCACGCTGCGGCGCCCGAAACTTTCACGATTACGCAGGCTCTCATATTGCACTTGCCTTATTATTTTCGCCAGAAAATATGGGCGCAAAACCTTATTTCCAATGAACATCGATTTTTTTCCGGAGGTCCTCATGGGCAACAACATCACAGGCAAGATCGTCGTCATCACCGGCGCCAGCAGCGGGCTGGGCGAGGCGACCGCACGACATCTATCCGAACAGGGCGCCACCGTGGTACTCGGTGCGCGACGCATTGATCGCATTAACGCGCTGGCAAAAGAACTGGCAGGCAGCCAAGGCAAAGCCATCGCCGTGCAAACCGACGTCACCCAAAGCGCACAAGTCCAAAAGCTGGTCGATACCGCGGTGGAAAAATACGGCCGCATCGATGTCATGATCAATAACGCCGGCCTGATGCCGCACTCCCCGCTGGATCGCCTCAAGATCGACGACTGGGACCGCATGATCGACGTCAACATCAAAGGCGTGCTGTATGGCATCGCCGCCGCGCTGCCCTACATGCAGAAACAGAAATCCGGACACATCATCAACGTCTCGTCGGTCGCCGGCCATAAAGTTCGCCCATCCAGCGCCGTCCACGCCGCCACCAAACACGCCGTGCTGGCCCTGTCCGAAGGCCTGCGCCAGGAAGTGAAGCCCTACAACATCCGCACCACCGTCATCTCACCCGGCGCAATCGATACCGAGTTGCCCAACAGCGTGACCGAACCGGATATCGCCGACAATGTCCGCAAGATCTATGAAATCGCCATCCCGGCCGACTCGTTTGCAAGGGCTGTCGCCTTCGCAATCAGCCAGCCCGACGAAATCGACGTGAACGAAATTTTGTTCAGGCCAACCCGGCAAGAGATATAAGTTAAGTCGTGGATATATTAAGGATGCTCTGAACAACCCCGTCTGCCGCGCAGCGGCAGACGGCTCCGCTTCAAATTTTCAAACGGCAGTGTGAAATGCTCAGGAAATGCAATTTTCCTCACTGCTTTTGGCGTTCTTCGCCCTATTTAACCCATTTTCCCGATCTCCAGGCGCACTCATCC